>NZ_JHVK01000008.1 GCF_000620105.1 Microvirgula aerodenitrificans DSM 15089
ACCTGGGCGCATCAGCGCGGAGTACTGCTGCGGCAAATCGAGCCTGGCAAGCCAAACCAGAATGCCTACATCGAGTCGTTCAACGGACGGTTTCGGGACGAGTGTCTGAACGAGCACTGGTTCACCACTTTGGCTCATGCCCGTGTCGTCATCGAGGTGTGGAGACGGGAGTACAACGACGAGAGACCAAAGAGGTGTTTGGGTGGGCTGACACCGTCAGCCTATGCGAAGCAGTTAGCCGGAAAACCGGCTACATTAACCACCGGGCTCTAAAGCTGAGTGCTACTGAATCCGGGGTGACGTCGTGCGGTGTGAAATTTTTATGATCATTGCGACACGCTATTCCTGCTACAAGTAGCAGGAATAGCAACTTTATGTAATAGATCGGTGCTTAGAAATTATAATTTCCCTTGTAAAAAGAAAGTGGGATTATTAAGTGACTATTTGGTCCTGGCTCAACGAACTCAGTATAGTATATGCGATTGTTTGTTCTACCGAATCGTGATTCCCTGTAAACGCGAATGGCCCCAGCCTTTTCTAGGACAGAAATGGCTTTGCTCATTCTTTGGTCCCTCCTCATTTTGCTTGGGCCAAACTTGAGAATGTAATTTTTTTCTATTGGACGGGTGGACCTTTCCCATCTTTCATCTAGCCATGTCCCTAACTCTTCTGCATCTATCTGTTCTTGAGGGATTGGTACAAATATATTTATATATTGCCTTGAAAACCATAGGCAGGTGGCGATGGCACTGTCTAGCGTTTTTACTAGGATCGGGCCTGATGTGCCTTCGATGACATGGAAAAGTGCAGCTACCCTAGCAATATTTTCTGCCAGCTTTGAAGCATGGCCCTTTGCTTCAGCATATAGACCACCCTTTGCGATTTCAGCCTCTATCCAGTCAGAAACATCCCTCCATAAATTTTGCGCATCATCTGAAAACTCAACCACGTTCTTTTCATTTTCAGATTTTTCAAGTAGGACTATATTTTGCTCCAGTATTTCGGTTAGACGGTCAGTAAATTGCTTCTGATGTTCTTGTAATGGAGGGGTGTGTCCCTGAAAACGTTGCCCCTGAGTTGATGTGGGTTTACAAACGAGGAAGCGCGCCCATAGACCTGCTCCTGTCGTGACATCTCCTTGCTGCTTCATGTAGGCCTCAAAGGGGGCTGGTTGCACCATGACTGATACAGTCAACCGGCAGTCATGAAGGCTATAATTTTGCCCTCCTTTTGCACGATTAACGGTAATGGTGTCACCGCTCCACATGGCATTCAGCTTCGGGAAGTCGCTGAACGCTTGGCTTTTCAAGATGCTTGCTCCCTCACTTGATATCAGTCCCACCGATGGTAGGTCTGTGCTGAGACTGGAGAATAGGGCGGCTGAGCTCGTGTCATCGAATAGCATCTTGAATGAGCGAGGTGCCGTGGGCTTCTGTGCTGCGAGCTCTTTCAGTAGTTGTTCTTCTGCTACGGTTTCCTCGTTGTTCTGCATTTTCTTGGCTATGGCTTTCAGGAGCGCCCGTTCTTTGGTTTCCCAAATGCTGGCTTGAACCTCCCACTCTCTCCTCCGTATTTGATAACTTTCATGTTTAGCTATCTGAAAAGCTCGGATGGGAGCTAGAAAAATGTTCTCTGTCGTGGATTTTCGTTCACCTGACTCTGCGATGCAGAGCAGCATCAGGGAGGTGGGCACGCAGGACCCTGTTGGCATACGAACATTTGTTCTTCCCTGGCAGACGAGTGATAGAGCACTGAGAGCACTCGACACAATCAGAGGAATTGGAGCCTGTATGATGAGCTGTACTTCTGAGACTGCCTCTCGAAGTAGCTGAGGTAGCTGGCGAATGGGGAAGCGAGGCGTATCAAAATCCAAATAAAAATCATTCGTCATTTTTTTGCCCCTTATCCATCACAAGTGCAGTAACTTGCTCGATTGGCCAACGCAGAGATCCACCAATCTTCTGGGGTTTAAGGCCGGATGGATATGCGCCTGTAGATGCCCACTTGCGTAGCGTCTGGGGTTTGAAATTCAACATCTCTGCTGCTTGATTCGTGGTCAATAGCAGGCAATTGGTGCTGAGGTACTTCTCGATGGGGGAGTTCATTGCTGCACCTCCAGAGGGGAGGCGAGCGGCGCGAAGAGGACGCGAGAGAGGGGGGAGGCTATTGGCTGGAGAGGGTGTGGTGCAGGACCATCACTGTCTGATGACCCACCTGAACTGCTGCTGGACGCTTTAGTTCCCACACGAGATCTACGGTGTGCACGCGCAGTCGAGCTTCTGCTACCTGTACGAACTTTCAAGAATATAGGCGCAATTTTGCTCAACTTAGTTTTAAGTTTACGAAGTTTGAGCGAGTAAATGACTTTACGTGATAGTTCCAGTTGTTGGGTAATTGAATTAAATGCGCTATTAAGTAGCTCTGTTGCGCGAGGCGTGTGTCTGTCTGGCACACACATAAGCGGATCGATTTTTAAAAAAGAGTCATCCCAATTTTCTTTGTGCGGCGCTATTTCATTCAAAAGGGCATACGACTCTGAGATTGCGGCGTGAAGCTCAGATTCCATTGTCATTTTCTCCTGTTCTATAGACGAAAGCTTGCATTTCATGCAAGGTCGATACAACCACGAAACGGTGGTTGATACCTCCAAGCTCAAGTTGGAGCTCTTACTTGGCCTGATCCCGTGGTGCTTTGTCAAATTTTTGTTGGTTATGTCATTGTGCTATTTTTGAAATGACAACAATATCAATTGGTTACTTGCTAGTAATGCCTTTGACATTTTGCGATATCTGTGCATTGGTTAGGATCCATGTTTCGATTCTTATGTGCCACATACGTAGCAAGTCCAAAGGACGACGACGATAGTGCTTCTCTGCTAGAGCGCTAGGCTTATGCCCCATGATCTGGGCAACGATGCCAACCGGGCATTCAACCCACTCGGATAGTGTGCCAAACGAACGGCGCAAGCCGTGTAGGGTGAGGGGCGGTAGCCCTGCTGCAGCCAGCGCCTTGTTGTGGCCGATACGAGGTTCCACGATGTGCCCACTCGCTGCGGTCGTACTGCTGAATACCCACTCGTTCTCTCGTGAGAGACCTTGCAGCAGACTCGCCACATAGGGAGTCAACGGGATGGTGCGTTCTCCTTCAACCTTGTCACGGATGGTCAAGCTGTTCCATTTGAAGTCGACCTCACTCCAGCGCAGCGCTGCCAACTCTTCACGGCGGGCGCCAGTGAGCAGGAGAGCTTGCAGGTAGGCTGACTGAATCGGGTTGTTGAGCTCACGAATAGCTTTGAACCAGGCGGAGAGCTGCTCGCGCTGCATGCAGTCATCTTTTGTTCTGGGCGTAGGCAGTGCTGTCCGAACTTTCTTGGCGTGAGTGGCATTGTCGGGAATTAGCTTGGTGAACTCTGGCTGTTCTTCGCACCAATTCACGCATGCGCGCAGCAGGCGAAAGGCGAGGGCTGCTGTAGTCGGTCGAGTGACGCTTTCCGTTTGTAGCCAGGATTCCAGCCGGTCGGCATCAAGGTCAGCCAGCCGCACATCCAGCAGTGAGGCGAGGGGGCCGGCAATTGTGACTTTTGCTTTGGAGCGGACCCGAGGAAGCCCTCCTTCGTGAGCCAGGCTTTCGTGGGATCTCTTGTGTTTGTCGCTCCAGCGATGAGCGTTGGCTGCGATATAGCTCGGCCAAACTTCGCGCAAGGTGACGCGCTGGCGTTCTACACGTGCCTTTCTGGCGGCTGATTCCGCCTTTTTGTCTTGCTTCTCGTCGCGGGGGTCGATGCCAGCATCGCACAGGGTTTGTAGTCGACGTGCTTCTTTGCGCGCACTGTTGTCCTGGCTTTTGGCGGGAGCATCCAGGCGCCAGCTGTCTACACTGCCAATTGTGACGCGTACTGTGTTTGCATGAATCCTACTCTGAAAGATGTAGGCTTTGGCGCCGCTCTGTGTAATGCGGAGTCCAAGACCCGGGGCGTCGGTGTCCCACAGAAAGGCTTGGCTTTTGCCCGGTTCACAGCAGGCCTTCTCGACAAGGCCGATGGTGAATCTGATTCGGGCCATATGCGTATCCTCCGTGCTTACATCGTTTTCATGTAAGCACTATGTAAGCAAGAACGATCAATGTTGGTCAACATTGATCGACAGATTTCGAAGTGGGGTATGATTGTATTGCAATGTTTATAAAAGTATTTTTTGTTTCTATCTACGCTCGTCAATTGTCGTCAACACCAAGAAGCTAAGACTTGTAATCAGTAGGTCACCAGTTCGATTCCGGTAGTCGGCACCAGAAATGTTAGTTGTATCAATGGGTTAAACGTTGCCGCGTTTAACCCATTTTCATTATTGGATCGACTGTAGGTGATTTTGTACCTTCGAGCCTCCCCACATACTCGGCCAGGTGGGCCCTTGACAGGTGCGCGTAGCGCCTCACCATGCCCGGAGAAACGGCTACCGGCATGCTGGCCGTAATTTGCCTTGATGTGATTGATCGCCCGGCGGGCCATGGCTTCGAGTGCTGACCTGCCCCGGCGCGGCGCGGTCGTAGTGAGTGGGAGGGCTTGATATGACCCGCCAAAGTTCAACTGAAGTTGGCGGTTACCCATGTAATGATCTCCATGTGTTTAGCCAGCGGCCAGCTGCATGCAGGGAGCGTGCCCGGTGTCAGCGGGGTGTCGAAAACGACGAGCCCGCCATCAGAGGCGGATTCGGGGTGGAATGCTGGGAATCTGTTGTGATAGAGTGACTATGCCAATGTCAATCAAGTGTCGGTGATGGCTGCTGTCGGCCAGAAAATGCCTGAGCACATCTTTGAAAAAACAAAGTAGCTTTTCTTTGTAGTGGAAAAAAGTTTCGAGCCAATTCCGCCAAGGGCATCCAAAACAGTAGAAATGCTTCATAAGTACAGTTTTGGATATGTTCACTACACCAAATAAATGCTTGACAATTCGTTTCAGTAAATTGTATGGATTTTTCCGTTCGCTGACATCAAATGCTAGCTATCTCTCAGGTGCCCCATGGAATCATTTGCCAAATTAATTTCATCCCTAGCCTCGCTAGCTTGGCCCATATTTTTTTCGATATTGAGCTTTATATTTTATGAGCCGCTGAAGAAAATCATTGAATCCGCCAGAGGAAGAAGGTTCACCATTAAAGTTGCTGGACATGAACTGACGATGGAAGAGGTCTCGGAGCAGCAGCGCATTATATTGAGTGACCTACAACAAAAAGTTGCCGAAATTGAAAAAAAATCGATGCCGCAGCCAAATTGACAGAGCCCTCAATAAAATTTTCATCGCCTACGGGGGGGAGAATATTGTGGGTTGATGATCAGCCCAGAAACAATAGCCTCTTAGTAGCAACACTTGAACAGCGAGGAGCCATGATTGACACCGCGCAGTCGACTTCGGAGGGTGTTGATAAATTTAAGTCAAAACAATACGATATTGTTATCTCCGACATGGGGCGCCCAGAGAGTGACAAAGCTGGAATTGACTTGGCTATGAAAATTAGAAATTTAAACCCCACTGTGCCATTCTTCATATATTGCGGCAGTTGGGCTGCTAGAAATCTGAAAAAAGAAGCGCTTGATGCAGGAGTAACTACAATTACTGCCTCAGGCACGACCTTATTAGGATCCCTTCCTCTTGCAAACGGCGGCTGACCTCCTCCCGAAAAACCGCCAGACAACCCATGGCCTGCAACAGCAGAAACATCCAGATGACGTCATCCTCACTTAACCTCCGTCACAAGCGGGCGGAGTAAACATTGACGTGGCATCGGCATGGCACCGAACATTCGGCCGTTCACTTTCACCCCAGCGCGAGGCGGTTTCCAGATGAAGGAACGGATTGACGAGAAAATTACCTTCCGCAAGCTGGAGGTGCTGCTGGCCTTCATGCAGACCGGCAATCTGGCCAGAATCGCGGAGCAGATGGATACGACGGCTGTCAGCATCCATCGTGCGCTGCACTCGCTGGAGGAAGGGCTCGGGTGTCCGCTGTTTCGCAATGAAGGACGCAATCTGGTGCCCACGCAGGCGGCCAGGGTGCTGGCGCAGGTGGCCGGCGAGGTCATCGAGCATATGGAGCGCGGGATGGAGATGACGCGGCAGGAAGCCGGACTGTCCTCCTCGCTGCTGCGTATCGGTTCCCTGTATTCGCTGACGTCCCAGGTGATGCCGCAGGTGCTGATGGATCTCAAACTGCGCCGCCCGGCGCTGCAGGTGGAGCTGGTGCTCGGTTCCAACGATAGCCTGAGGGCCAAATTGCTGGCCGGCCAGATCGACGCTGCCATCATGGGCTTCGAGGAAGGTGACGGGAAATTCGAGTGTGTGCCGCTGTTCGATGATGAAGTGTTTTTCGCCGTGCCGGGCCATTCGGCGTTCGCCGATGCCGAAACCATTGATCTGCAGGCTTTTTCCGACGTCGATTATGTTTCGCTGTCCGATGGCTTCGTCACTTACCGGCGGTTTCAGGACGCGTTCAATGTGGCCGGTTTTTCCCCGAAGGTGGTAGCGCGCGTCGGTGATATCTACTCGCTGATGAACCTGGTGGCGGGAGGGGTCGGCTATACCCTGTTGCCAGGGCGGGTACGCGGGGTGTTTGGTGACCGGGTGAAACTGGTGCCGCTCGCACCGCGCTACCGCATGCGGCAAGAGATCGGTCTGGTCTACCTGCATGCGCGCGAGCGCGATGCCAATCTGCTGTCGCTGGCCGCCGCATGCCGGATGACGGCCAATCAGCTTTATCCGCAAGCCCATGCCGAGTGACAGGCGAGGTCGGGCCATCTGAGTCCATTACGCCAAGCTTAACGAAATCACGCTGAGCTTAATTGAAGCTCCAAATATGCGGGATTAATGTGCGTCCACATCAATCCCGCATGGAGCAGACATGGACACTACCCAGGCGTCTAGCCAGGCACCGGTATGGAATGGGCGGCGTAATGAGAAAAAACGCCGGCTCGAAGCCCTCGGCAAACTGGCAAATGGTCGGGTCATTCCGACCAACCGGATCGTTGAAGCGCTGGAAATCCTGATTGCGCCGGGGGACCGCGTGGTCCTGGAAGGCAACAATCAGAAGCAGGCCGATTTCCTGTCGCGCGCACTGGCCAGGGTCAACCCGGGCAAGCTGCATGATCTGCACATGATCATGCCGAGCGTCGGACGTCCGGAGCACCTCGACCTGTTCGAGCGCGGTATCGCCCGCAAGCTCGACTTCTCGTTCTCCGGCCCGCAAAGCCTGCGCATCAGCCAGTTGCTTGAAGACGATCTGCTCGAAATCGGTGCCATTCACACCTACATCGAACTGTATGCGCGCCTGTTCGTCGACCTGATCCCGAACGTGGCCCTGGTCGCCGCCTACAAGGCCGACCGTCACGGCAATCTGTATACCGGGCCCAGCACCGAAGACACGCCGCCCATTGTCGAAGCCGCCGCGTTCAAGGACGGTATCGTCATTGCCCAGGTCAATGAACTGGTCGAGGACGAGAGCGAACTGCCGCGCGTCGACATTCCGGGTTCGTGGGTGGATTTTGTTGTGGTTGCCGACCAGCCGTTCTTTATCGAACCGCTGTTCACCCGTGATCCGCGGCTGATCAAGCCCGTGCACGTGCTGATGGCCATGATGGCGATCCGCGGCATTTACGAGCGTCACCAGGTGCAGTCACTGAACCATGGCCTGGGCTTCAATACCGCCGCCATCGAACTGCTGCTGCCGACCTACGGTGAAAAGCTCGGTCTGAAGGGCAAGATCTGCAAGCACTGGACCCTGAACCCGCACCCGACGCTGATCCCGGCGATCGAATCGGGCTGGGTCGAGAGCGTGCACTGCTTCGGCGGCGAACTCGGCATGGAAGAGTATATCCGCGCGCGTCCCGACGTGTTCTTCACCGGCGCGGACGGTTCGCTGCGCTCCAACCGCGCCTATTGCCAGATGGCTGGCCAGTACGCGGTGGACATGTTTATCGGCTCCACACTGCAGATGGATGCCGACGGGCATTCCTCGACCGTGACCCGTGGCCGGATCGCCGGTTTCGGGGGCGCGCCGAACATGGGGCATGACCCGCGTGGCCGCCGCCATGCGACCCCGGCCTGGCTCGACCTGCTGCAGACCGACAACCCGCTGGAACGCGGCAAGAAGCTGGTCGTGCAGATGGTGGAAACCTACCAGCCCGGCGACAAGCCTACCTTTGTCGAAAGCCTCGATGCCATCGATGTGGCCAAGGCGGCCAGCATGCCGCTGGCACCGGTCATGGTCTACGGCGACGACGTGACCCACGTGCTGACCGAAGAAGGCATTGCCTATCTGTACAAGGCCCGCTCGCTGGAAGAACGACGCGAAATGATCGCGGCAGTGGCCGGTGTCACGCCAATCGGCATGCGCCATGACCCGAAAAAGACCTCCGAGATGCGCCGTCAGGGCCTGATTGCCCTGCCGGAGGACCTTGGCGTCGACCGGGCCGAAGCCACGCGCTCGCAACTGGCGGCCAAGAGCATCGCCGAGCTGGTCGAATGGTCCGACGGACTTTACAACCCGCCGGCCCGTTTCCGGAGCTGGTAATGAACGGATTCGTCCTGAATCGCTCGGTGCCGCTGGCGCTGCGCATCGCTGACCTGGCCGTCCGTGCCCTGGTCGACGAGGCGGAACTGACGCCGAAGCCGGGCCTGGTGGACCAGCGCGGCAGCGGCGCTCACCGTGATCTGACGCTGGATCTGATGCGGCGCTCGGCCCATGCCCTGCATGACGGCTTTGCCCGGATGGGCGAGGCAGCGGCCCATGCCGAAGCCGATCTGGCGCTGCGCGAAGCGGTGGGCCGGATCGGTCGCGAGGCCGAGGCCGACATGATGCGCGTCACCGGCGGGGTGAACACCCACCGGGGTGCCATCTGGGCACTGGGGCTGCTGAGCGCGGCTGCCGCCATGCAGCCGGCGGATCTGATGGCGGCGAATGTCGCCCGGCGGGCGGCCTCGCTGGCTTGCCTGGCGGACCGCTTCAGTCAGCCGCAGGCCAGCAACGGCGAACGCATGCGCACGCGGTATGGCGTGCCGGGCGCGCGCGGCGAGGCGCAGCAGGCCTTTCCGCATGTGATCGACATCGGTCTGCCGGCATTGCGCGCCAGTCGCGCCGCCGGCCAGCCGGAAGACGTCGCCCGCCTCGATGCGCTGATTGCGATTCTTGCCCGCCTGCATGACACCTGCGTGCTGTCGCGCGGTGGCGAGGCGGCGCTGCGGGACGCTCAGTCGCTGGCGCGCGACATCCTGCGCGCTGGCGGCACAGGCAGCCTGCAAGGACAACATCTGTTGTACCGCCTTGAACTGAACATGCTGGCTCACAACGCATCGCCCGGCGGGGCGGCGGACCTTCTGGCCGCCACGCTGTTTCTCGATGCGCTGGAGCGGCAAGTCACTATGTAAACGAGGGAGTCCTGAATGGAAACCATCAGATTTGAATACCCGGCCCAACAGCCGGTGGCCGGTCGCGTGCAGGTCGGCGTGGTCGGGAGTGGCGATCTTGAGGTCCTGATCGAGCCGGGTCACGCCGGCCGGACCACGATTGTCGTCAACACCTCGGTGGATGGTGCCGCCAGCCGCTGGCAGGCCCTGTTCGACCGGATGTTCGCCGAGCGGTCCGGGGAGGCCGCCATGCAGGTCGAAATCAATGACTTCGGCGCCACGCCGGGCGTCGTGCGCATGCGCCTGGAGCAGGGCATGGAAATCGTCGCCCGTGCGGCCGGAAAGTGAGGATCACGATGGACATGAGCAAAAACCGGCTGTCGGACAGCTTTATTGAACTGAGCGCCCGCGAACGGGCGCGGGCGCTGCTGGATACGGGCAGCATGCGCGAGTTGCTGGACCCGTTCGATCGTGTGACCTCGCCGTGGCTGGCCTCGCAGGGCATCGTGACCCAGGCCGATGACGGCCTGGTGGTGGCGCGCGGGACCATCAATGGCCAGAGCGCCGTCGTGCTCGGCATCGAAGGCAGCTTCCAGGGCGGCAGCATGGGCGAAGTCTCCGGCGCGAAGATGGCCGGCGCACTCGAACTGGCTGCGGAAGACAATCGCAACGGTATCCCGACCCTGGCCGTGCTGCTGCTGGAAACCGGCGGCGTGCGGCTGCAGGAAGCCAATCTGGGGCTGGCGGCGATTGCCGAAATCCATGCTGCCATTGCCGATCTGCGTCGCTATCAGCCGGTGATCGGCGTGATTGCCGGTACCGTCGGCTGCTTTGGTGGCATGTCGGTGGCTGCCGCGCTGTGCAGCTATGTGGTGGTGACGCGCGAGGCGCGCTATGGGCTGAACGGTCCGCAGGTGATCGAGCAGGAAGCGGGCATTGCCGAATACGACTCGCGGGACAAGCCGTTCATCTGGAGCCTGTCCGGCGGCGAGCAGCGCCATGCCACCGGTCTGGCCGACCGTTACGTGGCGGACGATGTAGCACGCATGGTCGATACCGTGCGTGAACTGGCGGCAGCCGGTGTGCCGGCCCTGCCGCGTGACCAGCGTATCGACGAATTCCTGGCCCTGCTGGACCGTATCGATGTCGATACGCAGCCGGATAGCGCCCGGGTACGTGAAATCTTTGGCAAAGGAGTCAAGGCATGAGCGAACAGCATACGAACACCGCCGCGTCGCAACGCGGGCGGGTCTGGTTTGAGGCGCTCGTCGCCGGCGGTTCGCCGGTCGCCGGGCTGCCGGACTCGGTACAGGCCGCCGATATCGAACTGGCTGGCCGCGCCGCTCGCGTCATTGCCGTGCTGCCGGATCCGGCAAACCGTTTCCCGCGCGCCAGAAACGGCGAAGTGGGGCTGCTGGAAGGCTGGAACGTCGCCCGGGCCGTCAGCGAGGCGGTCAAGGCCGATGCCGACCGTGAGGACAAGCGGACGCTGATCGCGGTCGTCGACGTGCGCAGCCAGGCCTATGGTCGCCGCGAAGAGGCGTTCGGCATTCACCTGGCGCTGGCTGCTGCCGGCGCTGCGTATGCGAATGCCCGCCAGCAAGGCCACCCGGTAGTGGCGCTGATCGTGGGCAAGGCCATGTCGGGCGGTTTCCTCGCCCATGGCTATCAGGCCAACCGCCTGATCGCCCTCAACGACCCGAAGGTGCTGGTGCATGCCATGTACCAGGCCGCCGCGGCGCGCATCACGCTGCGTACGGTCGAGGAACTGGAAAAGCTGGCTGCCACGGTGGCGCCGATGGCCTACGACATCGGCAACTACGCGAAGCTCGGCCTGCTGTGGAAGCTGCTGGACATGGAGCAGGCCGATGCACCGACTGCCGACGACCTGTCGCAGGTCCGCCAGACGCTGACCGCTGCCGTTGCCGACATCCTGAGCTCGCCGCGCGACCTGTCCTGCCGTCTTGGCGCCGAGACCCGGGCCGCTTCGGCCCGGGTGCGTCAGCTGTTGCGTGCGCAATGGGCCTGATGCCTCTTTAAACTTCCCTCCGCTTCCCGTACTGCCTGCAACGGCACGGCGCTTCACGCCGTGCTGCGGGGACCCGCATGCGTGCGGGAAGCCAATAACCCCTCTATCTGGAGACAGCCATGGGCTATTTCATTCTCAAGGCGCTTGCACCGATTTTCGTCATCCTTGCGCTCGGCTACTGGGCCGGCAAGGCCAAGCTGGTCGACAACGCCAATGTGGCGATCCTGAACATTTTCCTGATGGACTTCGCCCTGCCTGGCGGTCTGTTCCTGGCCACGGTGCAAACGCCGTGGGCCGGCATCGTCAAGCAGGTGCCGCTGGTTGCGGTACTGACGCTGTCGATGTGGGTGGTGTACGCCATTGTGTATTTCGTGTCTGCAAAAGTGTGCCGCAAGCCGCTTGGCGATACGGCGGTGCTGTCGCTGACCGTGGCCTTGCCGAACTATGCGGCCCTGGGCCTGCCCATTCTCAACGGTGTGCTGGGGGAAAGCGCGACGACGTCGCTGAATGTGGCCATCGCCATTGCCTGCGGCTCCGTGCTGATGACGCCGATCTGCCTGATGATGCTGGAAGCAGCCAAGGCCCAGGCCAGTGGCGCGCCGCGTCTGCCGATGACCAGCGCCCTGCCGCGCCTGATGTGGGCCTCGATGAAAAAGCCGCTGGTGTTCGGTCCGATCCTTGGCGTGATCGGTTCGGCACTGCTGGGTGCGGCTGACCTGAAGGCACCGGAGCTGCTGCTGGTGGCATTCAAGCCGCTTGGCGCCGCTTCGCTGGCCGCCGCGCTGTTCCTGACCGGGGTGATCCTGTCGGCCCGCAAGCTCAAGATCAATGGCGTGGTGATTTTCAGCGCGGTGCTGAAGAACCTTGTGCAGCCGTTCATCGCCTGGGGGATCGCTCTCGCGTTCGGCCTGGATCCGGTCATCGTCGTGGCGGGTGTGCTGCTGGTCGCCCTGTCTGCCGGCTTCTTTGGTGTGGTGTTCGGCAACCGCTATGGCATCCAGTCGCCCGATGGAGAAGGGGCACTGCTGGTCAGTACCGCCGCATTCATTGTGACGATTCCGCTGTTCATCGTGCTGACGGCACCGCTGCTGCAGCCGTAATGCCTGAACAGGGCCGGGGGCTTTTTATCGGACAGGAGGTTCAGATGCCCGAAGCGTATCTGGTGCATGAACTGGTGTGGCTGCAGGCCGATATCGCCACGCGCCTGCCCGGGTGGTTTGCCGGCCTCCCGGCCTGGGCGCAGGGCAGGGTGCATGCGGCGCATCCGCTGGTGGTGCGCCGTGCCGAGGTGGCACCGGGATGGGTGGCCGTCGGTTTGCGCGGGCACTCGCGTGCCGAACGCCACGGCACTGCCGTCCCGCAGGCTGCCATCGTTCGCCGCGTGCGGCCCACGGCACTGCGAATGCATGCATCGCGGGCCGGGCGTGGCACCCTGCCGGCGTTGCAGGCGTGGGATGCGCTGCGCGATCGCCTGTCGCTGTCCTTCGACTGGGGGCCGGCCGGCAGTGTGGCCTACGAACTGGCCACGGGCGCGGATACCGTCAGCGTCGGCAGCGATCTCGACATGGTGCTGTACGCGCCTGAGCCCCTGACCCGCGAAGCCGCGCGGCAACTGCTGGCGGCATTCGAGCTGCCGGCCTGCCATTGCGATGTGCAGCTCATCCTGCCGGACGATCGGGGGCTGGCACTGCGCGAATGGGCGCGGGGTGACGCGCACGTACTGGTGAAAACGCGGCGTGGACCGCAATTGACCGATCAACCCTGGACGATGGAGACCCCGTCATGACAACCCTGCTGACTTTTCCGGGCCAGGGCGCCCAGCGCCCCGGCATGCTGCATGCCCTGCCTGCCCACCCCGAGGTGACCCGGACACTGGAAGAGGCCTGTGACGGTCTGGGACAGGGGCTGTCCGAACTGGATTCCGCCGATGCGCTGCGTTCGACACAGGCAGTGCAATTGTCACTGTTGATCGCCGGCGTGGCCTCGGCGCGCCTGCTGGCCGACGCGGGCTGCGAGCCCGACATGGTGCTGGGCCTGTCCATCGGCGCCTATCCGGCTGCCGTCGCGGCCGGCAGCCTGACCTTTGCCGATGCGCTGCAACTGGTGCGCCTGCGCGGCGCACTGATGCAGCAGGCGTATCCGTCCGGCTACGGAATGAGTGCCGTGATCGGTCTGTCGCTGGCCCAGGTGGAACGGCTGGTGGCCGGGCAGTTCCGTGAGGAGGAACCGGTCTACGTGGCCAATATCAATTCGGCCGAGCAGATTGTCGTGGCCGGGCATGAGAACGGGCTCGCCCGTCTTGCCGAAGCGGCCGTGCGCGACTTTCATGCGCGCAAGGTGCATCGTATTGCCATCAGCGTGCCCTCGCACTGCATGCTGTTGTCCGGGGCGGCCAGTCAGATGCGGGCGGCGTTCGATCGTGTCACCGTCTCGCCGCCGCGCTGCACGTATGTCAGCGCCAGCAGTGCGCGGGCGCTCTTCCAGGCCGACGCGATCCGGGACGACCTGGCATTCAACATGGCGCGTCAGGTGCACTGGCACGATGCCGCCACCCATGCCCGCGAACGCGGTGCCAGTCTGGCGATCGAAGCCCTGCCGGGCGCCACGCTGACCTCGCTGTGCCGGCCGGTATTTGCCGATGGTGGCGAGGCCGTCTCGCTGTGCCAGGCGCCGCTGGCCACTGTGCTGGCCCTGCATTCGCGGCTGTAGTTGTGCAGGCCGAACGATGAGCTTCGCCTCGATAACGGGTCTGCCGGAGAGGCGTTCGATTGCCGTTCATCCGGCCTGGGATGGACTGCCAGGCCGAGCGATCAGAAGCGACAGCACATCCATGCAGGCATCGAGATGCGCCGCGACTGATCCTTCCGGCAGGGGGCGCATCATGCCAAGCGCCATCTGGCGCAGCGGCTCGGCCACTGCCATTGCCAGAATGGCTTTGGCCAGCACGGCCGGCTCCGGGGCATGCAAAAGCCCCTTGCGGGACTGTTTTTCGAGCCAACCGGAAAGCAGCATCTGCCCACGTTCAATCCCATTGCGCTGGTAACTGTCCAGGAGTTCCTGCTTGCCGGGAAACTCAGTCGTCAGCAGGCGGAAGACGCGAACAGCGGTTTCGGACAGTACCTGCATGCAGACGTTTTCCAGAATCGCCCGGAGTGCTTGCGCAGCGTCACCCGTGTCCTGCGGATCCATCTGCATGGACGGCGCATAGCCATCCGTCCACTGGCGAACCGCCAGACCGATCAGTTCCTGTCGATTCTCGGCATGGCGATAGGCGGTTTTCTTGGCCACGCCAGCGCGCCTGGCTATCGCCTCCATCGTGGCGGCTTCATAACCGCTTTCCAGCAACACGTCCATGGCACTTTGCAGCAGCGCCCGTCTTACGTCTTCTTCTGGTCGTGGCGGCCGTCCGCGCAGTCCTTTTTCCGGTTGGGGCATGGGGGGTTCCTCGGCATTGGGCAATGACGACCATGATATAGGAAACGATGTTCGTTTCCTATATCATGGTCGCTCCGCCAATCGCGAAAGGAAGCCGATGATGTCCCAACTCGCCAAACCGTGGCTTGACCACAGTCCTCTCCTTGATCCCGCCCCCATGACACTGGAGATGGGGGTGCAACGTCTTGAAAATCGCAGTCTGCTGGTGGCTGTGCGTACCGATCTCCATGGCTGCAAGGGAAGGATGCTCGACTGGTGGTTCACGTTTTTCGAAACTACCCAGCACATCAAGTGGTGGCATCCGGCAGATCACGTCGAACATTCGGGATGGGACGCAAACTGGGAGAAGGGCAAGCGCTACCATGGCGCCAGCATCTCCGCTGTCGAATCCCTGGGAGAAATTCCTCCGGTGACCGCCAGGCTCAAATTCCATGATCCTCGCGATGTGTTTGCGCCCTCAATGGTGGACGACGCCTTCGCCAGCCACCGGGTATCGGCCATTGTTGCGGCCCGGATCGGTTTTGGAGACGGGGTGAAGCTGGATGAGAATGGCGATCCCGTGAGCGGACAAATGCTGCACGTCGCCAGGGACACCCCTTTTGGCTGCGTGCTTCGCAGCCGCTTCGTCCTGGGACTGGATGACGAACATGCCCCGAGTGAAGCCATGGGGCTGGCGCTGATGCGGCATTGCTACACAGAGTTCACCTTTCTCTCCCGCTTTTTGCCATCGCTTTATTTTGGTGAAAAGGCCAATGGTGAAGAGGTCCCGCTTCCATGGTGAAGTTCGGTTTTCACACTGGACAGATCTCCCGGGCGGCAGGGCGCCGTATCGCACCTGGCTGACTGCCCCGCACCCATGGACCGGTAAAGGGCAATGATGCCGCGCACCTCTTCCAGCTGACTGAGGATCTGTTCATCTCGCGCCTGATTGACCGTGCGCTGTGCGACAAGTACCGGCAGATAGGCACTCAATCCCCGCCCGTAGAGCCGGGTCGAATGCTCCAGGGCTTGCTGGCTGGCGGCAACGGCCTTGCTCAGGGAGGCCTGGCGCTGGCGTTCACTCGTCCATGTCACCAAGGCATCCTCCACATCGCGAAGCGCAAGACGCACGTCTTTTTCGTAGACCAGCCTTGCCGCGTCGGCATTAGCTTGTGCAGCCGTCACACCCGCGCGTGCGCGCCCCCCGTCGTAGAGCGATTGGCTGCCCTGCATCCCGGCCGACCAGGCCAGGCTGGCGCCCGAAAAAAGACTGTGAATGATGCTGGCCGTGGTACCGATGCCCAAAGGGATACGAAACCTGGGAAAGCGTTCGGCTTCGGCAACGCCGATCTGGGCGCTGGCTGCGGCCAGGCGTCGTTCGTCTGCCCGCAGATCCGGGCGTTGGCGAATCACTTCAGAAGGCAATGAAAGCGGCACAGGAGTACGCATGGTCAACATTGGCGAAAGCTTGGCCAGGGCTGCGTGCCCGTCTTCGGGGAAACCACCGGCCAAGACACCAATGGCATGGCTGAAACGGGCAATGTCCGCTTCCATCAACGGTGGCTGCGCTTCGGCTGTTTCACGTTCGGCACGTGCCTGCATGACATCGGCCAGGGTGCCCAGCCCCATCCGGTGCGCCTGTCCGGCCAATCGCTCGATGTCAACGAGCGTACGAATGTTGTCGCGCGCGATACCCAGGCGTTGTTGCGTCGCACGCAGCCCGGCGTAACTGGACACCAGTTCGGCTGCCAGGCTTACCTGCAGCGCACGATGATCTGCGGCCAGCGCCTCGATACCCGCGTCGGCGGCTTCGAGCGCTCTGCGCGTGCCGCCAAACAGATCCGGCTCCCAGCTGGCATCGAAACCAAAATGCCAAGCCCGCGACTCCCCTCCGGATTGCGAAGTGAGCGCCTTGCTGCTGCGCCGGGCCTCGCCTGAACCACCGGCTGAAACCGTGGGTCCGGACGACGAGGCGATCTGCTCTCGTTCAGCACGCGCCTGCCGCAGGCGCGCCAGTGCGATATCGAGATCCTGATTCCGCGCCAGGACCTGATCGACCAGGCTGTCGAGCATGGGGTCCTGAAATGATTGCCACCACGAGCGCAGTCCGTCGTGATCACTGTTTTTCATGGCCGCTCCGGCCTCGACCCAGTTCGCCGGCACCTGCACCACGGGTCGGTGATAGTCAGGACCTGCCGTCGTGCAGCCGGCCAGGCCAGCCAGGAGTGAAAACAGCATGAGCACACGGCAACGGCGCTGCCGGGCGTGATTCGGTGATGCGTGCATGACCATCCCTTACATCCAGTGGTGCAGTAGCGATATGAGCCGGCCCTGGGGCGGAGAGTCGCCCCCCGATGTCGCCACTTCAATGCTGCCGGTCATGCCCGCCGCCAACACGACGTTATGCGGGAGTTGCTCGATTTCTACGCGTACAGGGATGCGTTGCGCCAGGCGGACCCAGCTGAAAACAGGTTCCACGCTCGGCAAGCCCTGGGCATCGGCCTGCTGGTTGGTGTCGGCGATGCCCCGTCCGATGCTGGCAACCCGGCCCGGAATGACCTGGTCAAACCCCATCAACCGGATCTGTGCAGCGGCACCGGGCTGGATGCCGCGCAATTTGGTTTCTTCGAAATAGCCCGTGATCCAGAAGCTGTTTGCATCCAGCAAGGCGATATTGGGTTGGCCGGTCACCGCATAGTCACCTTTGTTCAATCGCAGGCGCGTGACATATCCATCCACCGGGGCGTGTACAACGGTGCGCGCCAGGTCAAGTTTGGCCCGGTCCACCGCGACCTGCGCACTGCGCCGTTCCGCCCGGGCCATGACTGCCGCCTGGTTTGCGCGCTGGATTTCTTCGGCCGGCACGAGGCTCTCCATGCCTCGGCGTCGCCTGGCATCCCCGGCTTTCTGGTACAGCGAGGCTGTCGCCGCAGCCAATTGAGCTTCAGCCTGTGCCAATGCCAGCGCGAAGTTGGTCGATTCGATCCGGTACAGCACTTCGCCCCGCTTCACGTACTGATCGTCTGACACCGGGACTTCCGCTACCTTGCCGGACACCTCCGGTGCCATGCGCACGATCTGCGCACTGACGCGGCCATCGCGTGTCCAGGGGGCCAGGACATAGGCGTGCCAAAGCGCGCTTACAAGCCATCCTGCGGCGATAACGACAAATAATGTAAGTCCCGCCCGAATGAGCGGCTTTACCGGGAATGAAAGTTTAGACATAGAGTATCAACACCGAAACGAGGCAGAGGGAGATCGCGAATTCGAACAGGCCGGGGTGCCAGACCCACCGCAATACGCCGCTGCGCGCAAGCATGGAGCGAACCCCCAGATAGATCGGCAGCGCGATACACGCGTAGACGAAGAATGGCGGCAGGTAAATGCCGGCCAGCGAGAACTCACTGAGCATCGGTGTGGCCTCCAGACCTGTTTGAAAAGTAATCCGCGTGGTTTTCGAGCAGCGCGGCAATGTCGAGCAGCACGACAGTCAATCGCTGTGTTTCCGCCATCGCGGCACCGTCTGTGGCGGGTAACCGCGACAAGGATTTCGCTGCGCGACGCGCATGGCGCGCGGCCAGACGAGGCTCGGCCGCGCGGCGGCTCATGTTGCGAAAGGCCGCTGCGAGCACGCGATGCAACCCGGAGCCCTTGGGGGCCTGGCGCAACCCCTTGCGCACGCGCAGGACTTCTCGCCCCAGGTGAATGCTGGCCGAGGCGTCGGATATGGATCGGTCCATCAACTCCGGCTGCGTTTTAAGCAAAGCACCGAGTTGCGCCGTGCGATGCTGCTGGCGCCATTGCCATGCATTCGCCGCCGTTTGCCTGCCTCTCAGGGTGCCCAGTGCTTCGTCGCGGATGACCTGGCGCAGGCGTGCCACGTCACGTGGCAGATTGCGCGGCAGCACAATCCTGAATCCCAGCAGCGTAAAAATTGTCGCCAGTACCCAGGCCACGGAGCTGTTGAGGAACTGCGCAAAGTCGTAGTGCATCGGATTGCCTGGCGCCGCCAGCGTCGTGAAAGCCACGAGATAGGCAACGCCGGCCAATGCGTAACGCGGCATCGTGGTCGCATAAACAGCAGGCAACCAGAACAGGCCCAGAACCACCAGCAGCAGTGGCAGTCCAGAGACCTGGGGCAGAACGACGAAGGTGCAGAGGAAGGCCATCACGACGGCAACCACTGTGCCCTTGATAAATTCGACGGCGCCGAGTGCGGGGTTGGGCGCGGTGGACAGCAGTGCGCAAGCCGCCGCCAGCCCCGCCAGCATCATGGCTCCGTACGACCATCCTGTTGTTATCCAGAACGTGCCGCCCAGCACGACGGTCAACAGTGCCCGCAGTCCGTTCTGGATCGCTGCCGTGGTGTCGCGGTAGAACGGGACCTGGATTTGTGCCGCCGTGGGCCGCAGGTGATGGAAGCGCGCCATGCCCTTGAGGGCTTCAAGGTAATCGTCGAGCTGTTCGATCAGGCGGTCGCCTGCAATCATCAGCGCGGCATGTTCCAGTGCTTCATCCAGCGATGTCCTCGCGAGCATGTCTGTCAACTGCGCACGCATGTCAGCCAGTGTCCGGATTGCAATATCCAGCCCGACGGGGCCCTGTTCGTCGGTCAATGCCTGGCAGGCCTGCTGCCAGGCCTGTTCCCAGGCCGGTTGAAGCGATCGAAGGACATTCAGGCTGGCACTTCCCGCACGCATGGGCGGTGCGCCGCCTGTCAGCGCGGAAAACAAGGACACCATCGTTTGTCGAACCGTGCCGGCACGCTGGGCCAGGTCAGCGGACTCGGCTTTCCCTGACGCCAGCAGGTCGTCCACCCCGTACACGTCGGTAATGAGGTTGCGTCTGCCAGCACCCAGGGGCTTGCCGCCAGGTGTGCCATCACCGTGAATCGCCTGGTGATTCGTCGAGAGAATGCCTGCGGTCGCGGCTGCCAGCCGGTTGAGCTGCATCGCCAGGCGGCTGTGCACGCTGCGGGTGCTGAAGAGGGCCGACACTACCGCCAGGCACACTACGCCGATCAGCACGGACGCGCCGCGCCCCATGACTTGATCGAACGTGAGTTCCGGATGCTGCATGGCGCCATAGGCCGCCAAGCCCACGGTGTATCCCGCCAGGGTTGCGCCATAGGCCCGAAAATGACGCAGGAGCGTCATCCCCACCACGCAAACGCCAAGCCACAGGCCAAAGCCCAGCAGGAACAGCCAGGGCATCTGCCCGAATGCGCTCATCAGAACGAAGGCCGCCAGCATGCCCGCCAGGGTACCCAGTACCCGCCAGACCCCTTTGCCGATCACGGTGCCCTGTACCGGGCTGATGACAAGCAGCACGCTGGAGGCCGCCGAATACGGTGCGTGCAGATCCAGCAAGCAGGCGACCACGAGCGCCAGCCAGGCGGCCAGAATCGAACGCATTACGCAGGTTGCGCGCGGTGTCGTCAGGTCGAGGTACGGCAGCCCGTGAGCGAGCCAGTCCCGGAGCGGGAAAAGGTGGCGGGGACAAATGCCTGGAGATGCCGAAGGCACGTTCGCAGAACGCACGATAGCGCCCTTCTGCAGTGAGTAACGAGCATCACTGTAGAGATGGCCAATCATTCCAGAAAGTGAATTTATTGCACTTTAATGGATGCGTTGAACGCACTCATCAGGGCATGCTATCTCTCCGGTTGTGTCCGTCTGGCCGCCTCCGCCTCCTCCTTGTTGCAGAGGGCATGGATCGTATGTCGCAGCCACTGATGGGCAGGATCACTATCCAGACGAGGGTGCCACGCCTGCGTCAGCAGCACTGTCTCAAGGGGCGTCGGCAGTTCGAACAGGCGAATGCTGAGGCCTGCCGCAAGCGCGCTGCTGGCAAGATGCCTGGGCAACGGCAGCAGCAGATCCGAATCCTGCAGCGCAAACAATGCCGTATAAGGACTCTGTACGACCAGGGCGACATGCCGGCGCAGTCCTTGCGCTTCCAGAGCGGCATCTATCGGTCCGATGGCCTTTCCGCGCCGCGACACGTTAATGTGCTCCCAGTGCGTGAGGCGTTCCGGCGTGATTTCATCGTCAAAAACCGGATGACGCGCTCGGGCAACACCCACGAACGTCGTGGTGAACAGTGACTGCACACGAATCTCTGGTCCCAGCTTGCGCGAAGCACTGATAAACAAGTCAATGCGGCCACTGCGCAGCGCCTCCTCGTCCACGTCATCTTCTTCCGGCGAGAAACGCAGCATCGCGCGCGGCATCTCCGTGGCCATCGCCCCCAGCAGATGACCCAGGTGGATGCTCACGAACTCATCCGTGGCGCGGACGCTGAAACGCCTGTCCAGCGATTTCAGGTCGATGCCGGTGTCGGGTTCAAACACCTGCGTGGCCTGCTCGACCGCCAGGCGCACCTGCTCGCGCAATGCGAGCGCCCTGGGCGTGGGCATGAGCTTGCGGCCGACCTGGACGAAGACCGGATCCGCCAGCGCTTCCCGGATGCGGCTCAGGGTGCGGCTCATCGCAGGCGGACTCAAATTCATGCGACGTGCCGCACCGATGACGCTTCCTTCATCCAGCAACGCATCCAGCGCCAGGAGCAAGTTGAGATCGGGGCGCGCCATGATGCTCCTCAGGCCATTAACTAAAATGCAATCTTATTTCAGGTTGGATAACACAGAAAGCATTGATCGAAAAATGCGCCTTCATCATCTGCTCCGGCCGTTTCGGCGTGCCCGCGATGAGGCGCTGCAGAAGCTGCTGCAGGAAGCGGGTCCGGGTGATTCGTGTCATTGCCAGGAAGCTCATGCAGCGGCGGCAGGAGACCGCCCTGAACGTGAAAATTTTCTACAGCACGTCTTTCAGCACAGGAAGGCATTTCACTGGTGAAAATTCGGTAATGCGGTAGAGGGCCAGATCATGTTGCCGGAAGGGGTCCTTTGTGAGGATCTCCTCCAGCGCTTGCCGGTTGACACTGCTGCTGGCCAGGATAACGCCCCCATCCCGCGGGTTCTTCGGGCCTGATGCCAGGAAGATCCCTTTCTCATAATGAACGTCGAGAAAATGGCGATGCGCCTCCAGATGGGCCTCAATGTCGGCAAGGGGCTTTTGATAGGTGAGCTCTATTACATACATGGTTTGATTTCCGGTTTCATATGGATGTCCATCGGTACGGATTGCGCGAGTAATCAATAGCGCAATCATGGTACTCCTTGAAACTGGGCTTGCTCCATACCTCGTGAGTGTGCTCCGAACCTCCCCACGCTGAAGGCATTGCCTGCTGCCGGATTAAGGGTAATAGCGCCACCATCCGGAGCCGTTACTGCAGCGAAATCGTCTGCATGCTCTGCCGCAGCGCGGCCTCCAGTTTGCCAAACTCTTCCCGGGTCGAATTGAAATTGAAGATCAGCATCCGTCCACGAAATGAAGTAATCAGCAGGATGCTGTGAATTCTGGTATCGATGGCCTGTGATACCAGTTCCAGCTGGATCCACTGCCGGCCTTGCAGGCTGACCATTTTGCGCTGCTGCCATTGCAGGCCCGGCATCGCGCGTTCAAATGCGGCTTCCAGTGAGGACTTGACCTCCTGAAGCGATTCGGCCGGCAGCAGGGTTGTTTTCAGGTCATAGGCAATGGTCGTGGTCCGCTCCGCATTGCCTGCGGCAAATGCCGGCGGGCGCCCGGGAGGATATTTGAGGGCTATTTCCATGCTGGAAAGTTCAGTGAATCCGTCCGGCGCATCGAACGATACGCCAAGATCCGGGATGGAGAAGGTGGCAGCATGTACCCGGGTCACAAGACCAAGGACAAATAATCCCTTGAGAAGCAGCAATTTCATGGAGTGGTATCAGTCTGGCAATCAGGCACCGTCATGCCTGTTACTCGGTGGTGGGGCTGGTTGCCGGCATGGCTCCCGCTTGGGCTGGGCAGCGTCTTTTTGTCTGCCCGATTTCGTGTATCGTGGCCACATATAACGGGTAAACCCTCGCATGACAAGTCTCAAACCGGAGCAATGCTTTATGGAAATCGGCGTGCAGTCAATTCTGCTTTCATGGTTTTGCCACCCCAGCCTTCGGCGCTGGCTGCCCCTGCTGGCCGGGGGATTGCTGTGCGGGCTGGCGACCGTTTCACAAGCCGCCCAGCCGGCTCCGCGCTGTGGTGTCTACAGCAACAGCCAGCTGGGCGAGATCCATGTGCTCAGCCCCGATCTGATGCAGCGACGGGTGAAAGACAGCACGCCTGAACTGCTGCATTACCAGCGTGTCGACGGTCAGCTCAAGGTGTTCAATCTGGACCTGGGAATCGGTGATGCCTACACGCTGCTGGACGATGGCCGCGCCATCGACACCGGGATGGACTTTGTCTACACCCTGACCCGGCCCTTGTTCTGCCAGCCGCCGATGCCTGCCGCGACGAGCGTGGCCGGGCAGGCCTGCTGGCAGGATCTTGAGGCATGCGGCCAGAACAGCATTCAGGCCAGCGACAAGGATCTGCGGGACATGTGTGCAGACCGGCTGTGGTTTGCCTGCACCCGACTGTTCGCGGGCGAGCCGGCTGCCTGGCTGCAGTCTGCGCTTGCTGCCGGGCCGCTGCCCAAACCCCTGCCGGCCGACCGGCTGGAGGAGGCCGCGCAGATATGCCTGAAGGGCATGTCCGGCGCCGTATGCAAGGAAGCAGCGAACGTGAACTGGGATGCCGGTCGTTACCTTCAGGCCCGGGCGTTGCTGCGCCATGCCTGTGCCGCTCCGCTTGCCGACCCGACCGCCTGCCTGGCAGCCGAAGGCATGGCATCACTGACCGGGACCGCACTGGCTGCGCCTGCCCCGGCCGGGCTGCCCCGGGGCCGCTTCAGATCGGATACCGGACTTGCCAGAGACATCACTTTTGGTGACAGCGGGCAGGTGACCGGTTTTGCGGGCCTGGTGATGCAGGCCCGGCTGGAGCATGGACTCATCCACATGCGTCACAACCAGGGCGGGGATTTCATCCTGCGCCGGGTGGGCGAGGGCACGCTGATCGGTCTGGACATGTGGAACCGTCTGTCTGTTTACGAGGCACAGCCCGACAGCCCGGCGCACTAGTGCGCAGCCGGCAATGCCTGCCACCTTCACTGTCACGCGTGCTTCCGCGCATTCGGCATGAGCTGGCGCAGTGTCAGACCCTGAATTGCGCCAGCGTGTCCATCTGCTGCCTGACCAGCGTGTCCAGCAGTTCTGCACTGCTTGCGGTGTTTCGCGCTGCGGCACTCGACTCTTCAGACATCTGTGCCGTCTTTTCGACCTGCTGGGCAATGTTGTTGCTTGCCACGCCCTGCTGCTGGATGGCTGCAGAGATGCCGCTGATGCTGGTTGCGGCGTTGTCTGCATTTGCTCCGATCTCGCTTATTGCATGACTGGCTTTGTCTGCCCGGGCCACACCGCTTTCCACCAGCTGGTCGGCAGACTCCATGGCGGTGACGGTCTCCCTGGCCATGCCGAGCATGGCCTCGATCATCGAAGCGATTTCCTGCGTTGAATTTGCAGTCCGTTCGGCCAGCTTGCGTACCTCGTCGGCCACGACGGCAAAGCCGCGCCCCTGTTCGCCGGCACGCGCGGCTTCGATGGCCGCGTTCAGTGCCAGCAGGTTGGTCTGGTCGGCAATGTCCCGGATGACATTGACCACCGTCCCCACCTGAGCACTTCGTGCTTCCAGCTGCTGGATATGGACTACGGACGATTTGACGACCCGGGAGATTTCGTGAATGTCCGTAATGGTATTGCGGATGATTTCCGAACCGGACTCCACCAGTGCCCGCGCTTCCAGTGCGCCGCTGCGGGTGTCCAGTGCCTGCCCGGCAACGTGGTTGATACTGACCGTCATCTGTTCCACCGTTGCAGCCATGTCCGAGGCTGATTCACTCTGCACCGAGGAGGCGGCGGCCACCTGCCGGGCCGTCTCGCTCAGCGCCAGTGATGCCCCCTGAACCTCATGGGCGATATGGCGCAGTGCCTGGAAGCTGGTTTGCAATTTCTCCATCAACAGGTTGAGTGCCATGCTGGCATCGCCGATTTCGTCATGATGCAGAACGGTTGTGCGCCGGGTGAAATCCATGGTTTCGCTGACACTGGCAAGATCGCTGCGAATTTGAGTCAGTCCTGTCCGTATTGTGCGAAACAGGTGGAGGGACAGCCCGCCGGTCAGTGCCAGAGCCACGGCAATACAGGCAAGGGACAGGTTGCGTGTGTACTCATAGTCTGCGCGGCTGATTGCTACGTCCTGCATGGTGAGCGCCTTGTTGAGCGCGTAATGTTCATCGAGTGCTTTCTCGGCAGCACGGGACAGGGGCGAGGCCTGTTTGATCAGGACCATTCTCTGCGCAGGTTCGAGCTGGACAGACCGGGTGAGGGCAGGCTGAATGGCTGCCCAGTATTGCTTTACCGAATCCCGCACCGCATTCAATTTTTCCTGGTCCTGATCGTTGTAGATATTCTTTGCCTGGTAGTCGGCCACTGCCATGTCCAGATTCTGCTTTGCAGCCAGGATTTTGTTTCGCGCCACATTGCGTTGCGCATCATCATCTGCATGCAGAAAATCCCGTAGTCCAACACGAATATTTGACAGGCCGTGCTGCGCACGGTTGATGTCGTCCAGACTGGGGAAAATATTGTTCATCATGGCTTCGTGGCTGTCTTGTGCATGACCTTGCTGCCAGACACTGTAACCACCCACGGAAAGAAGGGCAAAAATGGCGACACTGAGCGTCAGGAAAAGCTTTCTGGAGATATTCATTTTTCCGGTTTCAATTATATAGGTCGTCTTCAGTTGAAATATTCGTCTGAAAATCAATCTGATAAAAAGTTAAGTACGAGTTTCCCGGATTTTCGATGTCAGCTTGCAGATAGAATTTTGTGTGGCTAATGTTGTTTTTATATAAAGCAGCGTGTGCGGCTCTTGCCTGCTTTTTTGTAAGGCAGGGTAAATGTCAGGCAGGAAAAAATTAACCAGATCAGTTGTTCATTGATGGCCGGGATGGCCGGTCATGATGGAAGGGCTGGTCCTGCTCTTTTCTTAGAATCAATGTCAGCGCTCTTTCCATTGTTTCCGTCGTTTCTTCCATATCACTCAGGCAGGCTTCAACCAGCACCCAATACGGATGCGATTTCTCCTTGGTGATCGGAAGCATTTCTGTGGTCGTCTCTTTCAGGACACAGGTAAGCAAATTCAAGGATGCAGACATGCGATGAATGACCATCTGCAAGGCTTTTTCTCTGTCGAGAAAGGATTGCTGGTATCTCCTGATTTCTTCTTCCTGATTTGTTTTTTCTGTCATTGCAGGTTCCTTTTTAATGGCTTCATGTAGAAGGGGTGTTGGAAAAATTTTGATAGCAGGCTGGGCGCAAGATATTTATGAGGTTTGCCAGGCAGGTGACACGATAAGAAGTTGAATCGTCCTGTTGCGTGCATGATGAATTTCATGAAATGGGCATGCCGTTTCTTGAGAGAGGTGTCACCTGTGCAGGAAAATTGTCTGGCCGGTTTCCTTGGCTGGAAGCCGGCCAGTTGCTCAGATCCGGAACCGGCCGATAGTGCTTAACATCTGCTGCGCCTGCTCGTTAAGATCGGCTGCCGTTGCCGAATTGCTTTGAGAGCTGGAATGGCTTTCCTCCGCCATCTGTGCCACGCGCTCAATTTGTTGGGCAATATTGGTGCTTGCAGTCGATTGCTCTCGCATCGAGTTTGAAATCTCGGCAATCTGTTCAACCGTACCGTGGGTGCGCTCCAGTATGCGGTTAATTGCTTCCGTGGCCTGACTGGCTGTCTCCACGCCTGCCTCGACCTGGCTTACCACGGTTTGCATGGAGGCCACCGTCTGGTTGGCATCGCTTTGCATCGAGGCGACGGTGCCGGTGATTTCCTGGGTTGATGCCGCGGTGCGTTCCGCCAGTTTTCGCACCTCGTCGGCCACTACGGCAAAACCACGACCACTTTCACCGGCCCGGGCGGCTTCGATGGCGGCATTCAGTGCCAGAAGATTGGTTTGTTCCGCGATGTCCTTGATGACACTGACTACCGTGCCGATTGAGGTGGTTTTTTCTTCCAGTTGGGTAATTTGTAGTGCGGCAAGTTTGATGCTGTCCGAAATGCTGCGAATCATGTCGATGGTTTCATTGATGATGGTCGCTCCCCGCCCGGCTTCATTTCCCGCCTCATGCGCCCGTTGATCTGCCTGAGCGGAACGATCTGCAACATGGCTGATACTGACCGTCATCTGCTCGACGGCTGCCGACATGCTGGAAGTAGACTCGCTGACCTGCTCGACGGCTTGTGACATCTGAGCGGACGAACCTGCCACTTCGGTGGCATGACCCCCTACCGTGCTTCCGATCTGGCTGAGTTCGGCAAAGCTGGTCTGCAGCATCTGTAACAACTGATTGAAGCAAGTGGCAATGCGAGCAATTTCATCTTTGCCGTTGTCGCTGACACGCAGGGTCAAATCGCGGTCGGAAGTAATGGCTGTGATTTTTTCTTCAAGCTGATTAATAGAATGCTTGATGCTTGATGCTACCCACAGACTGGAGGAAAAAATGGCAGCCAGCAGAATAAAACCAATCGTCATCAATACCCGTTTTGCTTCATTCTGGGTCTGTACGGCTTTATTCCCCAGCTGATAGGCCAGGTCTTTATTGAACTGAACAATTTTTTTCAGCAAGTTGGCTGTTTGTATGGCGGCAGGGGTAAAGGTGGTTGCAATATATTTCAGTTCGGCCTCGTCTTGCGCTGCCTTGTCGTGGGGGTTGGCCGCTTGTGCTCTTATTGCTGTAAATGCTGGAATAAGTGCCTCCCATTTTTTTACGGAGGCAATCGCTGCATCGATATTGGTGCGATCTTCCTCGTTGGTGACCATCGTGCTTTTGTATTGCTCCAGTTGCCCAAGCAGTGAAGTAATGTTTTCGCTTGCGGTCGTCAGCGCTTTTTTATTGCTCGTCTCGTCTATGGAGGCAACGGAAAGAAGTATCTGGCGTCTGGCCTCCTGAAATTCCCCACGGATATTCTCAGCCGCAACCAGCGATGGCAATGCGTCTTCATTTATCGCTACGACCCGGCTTTCAACTTCAGCCATTTGTGAGTGAAGTACCCACAACATGGCCGCGAGGCCTATGAAGCTGATCAGTGCTAATCCGTAAAGCTTCGTGGATATTTTCATTGTTACTTTCCTTGGCTGTTCTGGCTTGCTTACCCAATTGTGGTCATTCTTGCTATGGCATAATTAAATACCGCTTTTTCTCCGGCTGACAATTTTTTATTGTTTGAATATGCAGCATAAAGTTCTTCGTCACAGGTTTGATATTGTGAAAGAATCCGCGTTATTTTCCTGGACGCAAGATTGGCGCTTTGCTCGTTGATGATGGCAATGCCAAGACCTTGCTCTGCTGCGTCAATGATTCCAGAGGTGGAGTTGGTGGTGAAGCGGCTTTTTATTCTGACCGGAAGAGAAATGCCGCTATATGGCAAAAGCACGTTGATTGGCTTTTCGCCACCCCTGTAAATGCAGTGATGATTTGCCAGTTCTTCCGGTGTTGCTGGTGTGCCATGCTGCTCCAGATAAGCTTCGCTGGCATAAAAACCTGATGCAAGATTACAGACTTTATGGGTCGTGCAATTGTTCATTCCTGGCTTTTGGGTCGAGAGGAGGAGCTTGATTGGCGAATGATAAAAATCAGGCTCATCATCAGAAACATGGATGTCAAGTTCCAGCTCAGGGTAAAATTTCAGCAGTTCAAAGAAAAAGCTGTTTTGAAATATTTCAAAAAAATTTGTAGGAACCTGAATGTGAACTTTTTCGTTTTCGCCTTGCTTGCCTGAGCGGATAAAATTTACAGCCGTATCAAGGCTGTCGATATTGACGCCGCTCCATTTGTAAAGACGCTCGCCATCAGGTGTGCAAGATAATGACCGGGTTGAGCGGGAGAAAAGCAACGTGCCCAGCTTGTTTTCCAGTCCACTTAATCGCCGGCTTAGCGTGTTGGCGGGCATGCCAAGCTGTTTGCTGGCCTTGGAGAAGTTTCCAGCACGAACGATTTGAACAAAGAGCGAGATATCGTCAAACATGGCGCTTGTACCGAGTGGTCAATTTTGGTTAGGGATAGTTCGCGGCGAAAGAGGGTTCTTTGTTATGCTCAAATATCAGTTTGTCATGATGGTACCTCATCAAATTTTGGTTGAGAATTGTTGAAAATGGACGCCAGTTATCCATTGTCATGAGGAATTGTGAGAATGGCATTGAGCACCATGCCGGCGTCAGGGGTCTTTATTGAAAAAAGTCAATGGGCAAATGTTGAAATATTCGACATGAAATGTGACCTGGCAGATTCAGCATCCACTGAGCCGGGAAATCAGGCTGATTAAAATGCCGTCAGCCATGAATGCGGCAGGCCATCCCGCCCCTGTTATTCGTGTACTGGTGTCGGTACACTCATCCATTCATGGCACATGACAGCCGAAATCACCGGGCCCACAGGCATGAACAAGTGAAATATTTTCAGGCGGGGAAGGCTTCCGGGGCTGCAAAAGCCGATGACACAGGACGTTATCCATGACTGCCGGATAACTGCCTTTCATGGATGAATTCACCTTCCCGTTTTGATATGAATCAAATCGGCTGGCCGGTACGGGGTTGGTTCATTCGCGTAATGGCGTGCGGTCGTGCTCCTGAAACGATGCCGAACGGATGCCTTGTGAATCGACGTGTCCCTTTGCCCGGGGCCCGTGCGCAGTCAGGCCTGTCACCAGGGGGGGCTGCTGACCAGCGTGCTTGGGGCAGGGGGTCAGATCCTGAAGCGCGCCACCTCCTGCTGCAGGCCGAGCGCCAGCGATTCGAGCTGTCGCGCCGCCGTGCGGGAGAATTGCACTGTTGACTGGGTTTCCTCCACCACGCCCACCACCCGTTCGACATCTCCGGCCAGGTTGGTGCCGGCCTGGCTCTGCTCGGTCACGGCTTCGGCCACGTTGCGGAAACGCTCCAGCGTCCGTCCCATGCTGTCGTCAATATCGCCCAGCGATGCTGCCAGCCGGTTTACCTGGGCGACCCCGGCCTCGACCATCGGGTTCACGTGATCCATGACCCCGGAGACGGTTGCCGTTTCCTTGACCACGGTCTGGATAATGCTTGAGATCTCGCTGGTGGCCTGTGCGGTGCGCTCGGCCAGCTTGCGGACTTCGTCCGCCACCACGGCAAAACCTCGTCCCGCCTCGCCGGCGCGAGCGGCTTCGATCGCCGCATTCAGTGCCAGCAGATTGGTCTGGTCGGCAATGTCGCGGATGGTGTCGGCAATGCCGCTGATATTGCGCGTGCGTTCTGCCAGCGATACCACCTGGGTCGATGCGGTGCTGATTTCTCCGGCAATGGACAGAATGCTGGTGGATACCTCGTGCGCCGTGGACCGGCCCTGTTGCGCCAGTTTGGCCACACCACGCGAATCCACTTCGGTTTCGCGAGCGTTCGCGGACACGTGGTCGATGCTGACCGACAGTTGTTCGATTGCGGCGGCGGCCGACGAAGTCGACTCGTTGGCCACGGTGGAAGCCTGCTCCAGCCGCTCCATCTGTTCGGTCATGCCGTGTGCGGTGTGTGCCAGCTGTCCGGCCGACTGCGAGATCTGTTCGATCATGGCCCGCAGGCTGATCTGCATGCTGCGCATGACCACCAGCAGGCTGTGGGGCTTGCCGCTGCTGTGAATTTCATCGGCCAGATTGCCGGCGGCAATGGCTTCGACCACCTGTACGGCGTAGGCCGGTTCGCCACCCAGGGCCCCGATGATCTGCCGCGACATGGTCATGGCCAGTCCGGCGACGACGACCAGTACGGTGAAACCGATACCCAGCAGCACCCAGGCGTTGTTCCAGAATGTCCTGTCGATGCTGTCTGTGAAAATACCCGTGCCCACCACCCAGCCCCAGGGTTCGAAGCGGTAAACGCCGTTGAGTTTCGGCAGTTCTTCCGTGCTGCCCTTGCGTGAGGTCATGATGACGGTCAGGCCATAGGTGCCGGTTTTCAATGCATCGTTATAGGCATCGACCGTAGTCCGTCCATCGGGCAGCTTGCTGCCGGTGTCGACCTTGCCCACTCGGTCAGATTTGGTATGAGCAACAAGGATATTGTCCTTTGTCCGGGCGAAGTAATAAAAATCGTCATGCTTCATCATGGTCAGCGTCAGGGCCGCCCTGGCCTGGGCCTCTGCCATGGTGAGTTTTCCCTGTTTCTCCTGACCCTGGTAGTACTTGAGAATGCTTTCCGCTGCTTTCAACTGGCTGACAATAAAGGCCTCTTTCTCCTTGTTCAGCGACGTGCGGATGCTGTAGAGCGAAAAGCCTGCCAGCAGCAGCAGACCAAAGAAACTGGTAAAAATGATGATTGCAAGCCGGGTGGAAACACGCATGATATGCCCTGATTATGGTTGTATATACAATAAAATTTCAAGAAATCATGGAGTAATGGCACTAATTAAAAATCTGGACGAATGTGAGTGGAAAATTGATTGCAGAGACGCAAACAGGGCTGTGGCAGCGCATGGCGAGTATGGAAAAGGCTAATGAAATTCTTTCTTGACGCTGGCAAGGATATGTCAGCATCCTTCCGCCTGGAAGGACGTTTACCCCTCAAAAACAGACATGATTCGTGAAATTGGCTTCTTTATTTATCCAGGGCACCAGATGCTGGATCTGGCCGGCCCGCTTTGTGCCTTTGAAATTGCCAATCACTTGCACACAAGTGACACCTATCGCTTCCATCTGTTGTCAACAGGAGGGGGGGCGGTACTCAATAGTCTGGGATTGCCGCAGGCCACGGTGCCATCGGCAGCCATTCAGCCACAGCGGCTGGACACGCTGATCGTGGTGGGGGCACCCAGCCCGTTCTCTCCAGCCGATCTGGATACAGAGGTATTCCGTTCGCTGGTGACGGCCTCGCGTCGCGTCGCCAGTGTGTGTACGGGCGTGTTTCTGCTGGCGGCACTTGGCGTGCTTGATCGGCGCAAGGTAACGACCCACTGGCGTTACGTGGATCGTTTGCGACAGGACTATCCATCAGTGCGAGTGGATGGCGAGCAGGTATTTGTTCAGGATGGCGATATCTGGACTTCTGCCGGCATAACGGCAGGCATTGATCTGGCCATTGCACTGATCGAGGTTGACCATGGCATCGATCTGGCTCGTGCTGTCGCACGTGAAATGGTGGTTTATCACCGCCGGGCGGGCGGTCAATCGCAATTTTCCACACTCGGCGATCTGGCCCCGGCATCAGACCGGATTCGCAATGTACTGGCCTATGTTCGTGAAAATGTCATGCGACCTATCCGTGTCGATGACATGGCCAGAGTGGCCTGCATCAGTTCCCGACAATTTGCCCGTGTCTTCAAGCGGGAAACCGGAGAATCTCCAGCCAGGGCCATTGAACGGATCAGAGTGGAAATTGCGCGTGACCGGATTGAAAGCGGATCTGAATCACTGGAAAAAATTGCCGGACTTTCAGGATTTGTCGATCCGGAACGGATGCGCAGGGCATTTATACGCATAATAGGGCGCCCTCCGTGTGCCATTCGTCAGGCCGGACGAAATTGATTTCCTTCCAGTCTGGCATGTGTCCGCCGTTCGCCAGGTGCGGCGCACCGACTGAATCGGGATCTGGCGAAATGAATACAGGGTGCAAACCTCAATCCTGCTGAATCGATCGAACATAGGCACAGAACATATCGGCCAAGGCATCGGAGTAGGCAACCATTTCCGCTTTTGTCCGCCGGGTGCGGGAAAAACTGCTGCCGACGGTGCCAAGCGTGGTGGAGATCATGTCACTGGCCAGCTCGCGAGAGGCGGGGGCCGCATCGGGTAGCAGCTGTTCCATGAATGCGCCGAACATCCGGTCGCTCTCCGCCCGTATGGCTTTTGCCTCCGGGCTGTCCCGGTAGAACGGTGCCGCGTCATTGAGCGCTCCGCGAACCTCTGCTTCCTCGCACTCGGAACGGATGAATGCGTGAACCAGCGTGCGCAGCCGCGTCAGCGGCGGTGTCGCCGTGTCATCGAGGATGCGGCGCAGCATGTCCAGCGTTTGCTGCCATTCGTCGCTTTGCAGCCTGAACAGGATTGCGGCCTTGTTGGGGAAGTACTGGTACAGGGAGCCAATGCTGATTCCGGCCTTCTCGGCCACGCGTGCGGTAGTGAACCGGGTGGCGCCTTCCCGGGCCAGAACCTGAGTCGCTGCCTGCAGCACTGCACTCACCAGCTCGTTCGAACGCGCCTGCTGTGGCTGCTTTCGTGAGGAAACATCGGGGTTTTTGCTCTTCGGCATGGTGTGGTTCCGGCAAGTCGGCAAATGCGAATAGAGAATGCGACTGATTGATCGCATAATTTGAACGCGATGAATTATTCGCATTGTTCCACGGAACCTGAACGCCCTCAACAACGGCACACCCATGTCCGCCTTCTCCTGTTCTGGTCGACCTTGTTCCGTCGGGCCACTCACAACCTGACACCAGGCCGGCCGTTCTGAATGCTGGCCGGTCACTGCACGAAATATTCAACATGGAAAAAAACACTTCGCACCATGCGGCGGCGGCGCTGACCCCGCCGGCCCCCCGCGTTCTGATGAAACTGCTGCCGCTCACGATGACCGTGTTCATCGCTTTCCTCACCCTCGGCATGCAGCTCCCGGTGCTGCCGCTGTACCTTCATGATTCACTCGGGATGGGCACGCTGGTGGTCGGTCTGGTTATCGGTTCGGAATTTGCTGCAGCTTTGCTTACCCGTGCCTGGGCGGGCAATTTCGCCGATATGCGCGGTCCGAAGAAGGCGGTCGTGGCGGGAACCGTTGCGGCTGCCTCATCGGGGCTGGCCTACCTGGTGTCGCTGGCATTTGCTGATGCGCCAGAAGTGGCCGTCTGGATCCTGCTGGCCGGGCGCATCCTGCTGGCCTTCGGGCAAAGCCTGATCGTGACCGGTTCCATGGGCTGGGGTATCGGCCTGGTCGGGCCGCAGAACGCCGGCAAAGTCATGGCCTGGAATGGTATCGCCATCTATGCCGCGTATGCGTTCGGTGCGCCGCTGGGGGTGGCCGTGAGCGCGCAGTGGGGTTTTCACGGCATCGCCGTCTCCGCCGTATTCATCCCGCTGCTGGCGCTTGGCATTGTCGCCGGCGTCAAAGGCGTCGCGCCTGCCGCACAGCGCCGTACGCCGTTCTACAAGGTGCTCGGCGCGGTGTGGGTGCCGGGGACAGGGCTGGCCCTGTCGAGCGTTGGTTTTGGCCTCATCACCGCTTTTATCGCCTTGCTGTTCGCAGCCCGGGGCTGGGACAACGCATCGGCAGCCTTTACCGCTTTCGGGGTGGCTTTCATCGCCGCACGATTGCTGTTCGGGCATCTGCCCGACCGGGTCGGCGGGGCGAAGGTGGCGCTCGTCAGCGTGATCATCGAGGCCGTCGGTCAGTTGCTGATCTGGGGAAGCGATGCCGCCGCCGGCGCATGGCTCGGTGCCGCGCTGACCGGCTTCGGCTATTCGCTGGCTTTCCCGGGCTTTGGCGTGGAAGCACTGCGCCGCGCACCGCCGCAGACCCGCAGCCTGGCGATGGGGGCTTATGCGGCGTTCCTTGACCTGGCTCTTGGTCTCACCAGTCCGCTGGCCGGTGCGCTGGCCGGCGCCTGGGGCATCGGCTCGGTCTATCTTGCCGGGGCGGTGACCGTGGGGTTGTCGGTGTTCGTCGCCTGGCGGTTGCTGGTGACAGAACCGGCCAGGACAGCCGTGCATGCCTGATTTCCTGAAGCTCAGGCATTGACGCGCCGTTCCCCGCCGGCGGGTGGCGGGGAACGGCGCATTCAGGCAATAGCAGTGTCCTGGCTTGCCGTGGCAAGCAGGGCTTCCTGCATGGCGGCGAGTTTCAGGCAGGTTTCCCGGTATTCGAGCTGCGGGTCCGAGTCCCCCACCAGCCCGCAGCCGGCGAACAGGACGCCGCCTTGCCCGGGAGAGAGCAGGGCGGAGCGCAGCGCGACCAGAAAGTCGCCGTTGCCCTCGCCATCCACCCAGCCCAGAGGGGCGGCATACCAGCCGCGGTCCATGCCCTCGTGCCGGCGGATATAGTCCAGTGCCGCCGCGCGCGGGTAGCCGCCCACCGCCGGTGTCGGGTGCAGCGCCTGGACCAGTCGCAGGATGCCCGCGCCATGGGCCAGCCGGGCCCGGATGGGGGTGTTCAGGTGCTGCACACTGGCCAGTTGCTTCAGTACCGGCGTTCCGGGTATCTCCAGGGTTTCGCTGCAGGGTGCCAGCGCGGCGCGGATCGCGTCGACCACCAGCTGGTGCTCGTGGCGGTCCTTGGCACTGTCCAGCAATGCCTTGCCGAGGCGGGCGTCTTCCCTGGCGTTGGTGCTGCGGGCGGCGGTTCCGGCGAGCGCGTGGGTCTGCGCTTCCCCCCCGCGTACCTGCACCAGACGCTCCGGCGAGGCGCCAAGGAAGCAGCTGTCGCCGCGTCTGCAGGCGAACAGCTGGGTGTTGCCGTGCTGCCGGCGCAGGTATTCGATGACGTGCCAGGCTTCGATCCCGCCCAGCGGCTGGTTCTGCGAGCGCGCCAGAACAACCTTGCCAAGCTGCCCCTGACGGATGTTGCGGACGGCTTCGGCCACCTTGCTTTCCCAGTCCCTGCGTTCCTGTGCCGAAGCCCCGGTGTGCGGACTGCCCGCCGCGGGCTGTCCTCGCCTCCGGGCCGGCTGGCGCAGTCGCCGCAGTATCGAGTCGTGGCGGATGGCCAGGGTCAGGGCATCGTTCCCGGCCTCCGCCAGTTGCTGGCAGAGTACCCGGCAGGTGTCGCCCTCGCGCAGCACGGTCAGGCGGGCGAGATCCAGGCTGGCGTCGCCGAATGCCTGCCAGTGTTTCTGGCGTGGACCGGCCGGGTCGAAACGGAAGCCGCCGCACAGGCGTGGCGCCAGCGGGCCCTCGACGACGGCATGCCGGCACAGGGCCTGCCAGTTTTCCTCGATCCGGACAAAACGCCGCTCACCATGACCATCAAGTTCCAGGGCGCGGTCCCAGGCAAAGAATGCGAGGCCGGGCTGCCGGCCCTCCCAGTAGAAAAATGGCGTCTGACCGTCATCCATGGTGCCGAATACCTGCAGCGGGTCGAGTGGATCGATCCCGAACGAGACCGCTGCCAGCACCGGATGGCCAAGTACCTCGGCCCGGCGGATGGCGCGCTCGAAAGTGTGATGCAGGAGCGGCAGATGCTGGCTTGCGACCGGGGAACTCATGCGATCCCCCGGGTCTGCCGCCAGTACTTGACCTGCTCGTCGATGTACCAGTGGATGAGCTGCGAGAACAGGGTCTCGGCAAAGGCCGGATCGAAGCCGTTCTCCTCCGCCCAGCGGGCGCGTGCCGGGAGCATCGCGGCCACGCGCTCCGGCGCCGGTATGGCGGCCTCGGAGGCCTTGAAGCGCGATGCGGCCCTGACGTATTCCATGCGTCGGCCAAGGGCCTGGATGATCTCATGGTCGATCCGGTCGATTGCGTCGCGGACCTCGAGCAGGCTGCTGCAGTTTTCAGGCGTTGTCATCAGGCAATTTCCCGGAAAAGGGTTTCGGCGTGGCCGAGGCGGCACAGCAGGTGTTCGATCACGGCGGCGCGTTGTCCGACCAGATAGAAATGGCCGCCGGGAAAACGCTTCAGCGTTGCCCGCTGCCGGCCGGCAAGGTCCCAGCCCTGCGCTTCGTCGCTGCTGGCTTCTTCGTCGCGATCGCCGAGCAGGACATCGACGGGGCAGGCCAGGGCGACCGGCCGGGCGCGGCGATAGGTCTCGATCACCTGGTAATCGGCACGCAGGATGGGCAGAAACAGGGCGCGCAGGTCCGCATCCTCCAGCAGTTCGCTGGCGCCTCCCTGACGGCGGATGTCGTCCAGCAGCGCGGCCTCGTCACCGCGGTGCAGCTCGCCACCACGCTGCAGGTGCGGTGCCGGCAGGGCGGAGACGAACAGGTGGTGCGGCGGCAGGCCGGCGTGTTCCAGCTGCAGGGCCGTTTCGTAAGCCAGCGCTGCGCCGAGGCTGTGGCCGAACAGCACCAGCGGCGCGTCGGCGAACTCCCGCAGGGCCAGGGCGGCGCCTTCGGCGAGGGGGGCCATGCCGGTCAATGGCGTCTCGTTGAAACGGTCCTCCCGGCCCGGGTACTGCATCGCCAGCAGGTCGATGTCGGCGGGCAGCCGTTCCTTCCAGGCGGCGAAGAAACTGGCGCTGCCGCCGGCGTGGGGGAAGCAGACCAGACGCAGACGCGGCATGGGCGTCAGGCGGTAGGGACGAACCCAGGTTTCGGCGGGATGGCTCATGCGCGCGCCTCCAGTTCCTGGCGCAGGCATTCGCGCAGCGTCTTCTTGCTGATTTTGCCGATGCCGGTCTGCGGAAAGGCCGCCACCAGCTCGATGCGGTCCGGCACCTTGAATGCGGCCAGGCCCTGGCTGTGCAGGTATTGCCTGAGTTTCAGCGCCGAGGGGGCAGGCTGACGCGGAATGACAAAAGCGCAGGTACGCTCTCCGAGCAGGCTGTCCGGCATGGCTACCACAGCAGCGTCGTGGACCTGGGGATGGGCGATCAGCAGGTTTTCCACTTCCTCGGCCGCGATTTTTTCGCCGCCGCGGTTGATCTGGTCCTTGTCGCGCCCCTCGACTACCAGATAGCCGTCGGCCCGCCGGCGCACGCGGTCGCCGGTACGGTAGAAACCGTTTTCATCGAAGGCCCGGGCGTTGTGTCCGGGCAGCCGGTAGTAGCCCCGGATGGTATACGGGCCGCGGACCCGCAGTTCGCCCACTTCCCCATCGGCGACATCATGGCCTTCCGCGTCGACCACCCGTATTTCGTCGGCCGGTGACAGGGGACGGCCCTGGGTTTCAATGAGGCGCTCGGGCGGATCATCCAGCCGGGTGTAGCAGACCAGCCCTTCTGCCATGCCCAGGACCTGCTGCAGCCGGCAGCCGAGGACCGGGGCAATGCGCCGTGCCGCATGACTGCCCAGCTTCGAACCGCCAACCTGGAGCAGGCGCAGGCTGGAGAGGTCGGCCTGGCGGCTGGCCTGGGCATCGAGCCACAGCATCGCCAGCGGCGGGACCAGGGCAACATGGGTGACCCGCTCGCGGGCGACAAGCGGAAAGCAGTGCTCGGGGTCGGCGCGCTGGCTGACCACCACGCGTCCGCCGGCCAGCAGGGTACCGATCACACCGGGGCAGCAGAGCGTGAAATTGTGCGCCATCGGCAGACCGGTCAGGTACACCGTGCTTTCGTCGAAGCCGCAGAGTGCGGCGCTGGCGCGCACGTTGTAGAGGTATTCACGATGGCGCCGGGGGATCAGCTTCGGTGTGCCGGTGGTGCCGCCGGAGAGCTGGAAGCAGGCGATATCTTCCGCACGGGCCGCGCATTCTTCCCGCGGAGAAGCCTGATACAGCGGTGCCATCGACTGCAGCGGCGCATCGGCCATGCCGTGGATCAGCGCCATGGAGCAGGCGCCTTCGTCCAGCAGCGCACGGGCCATGGGGCGCGGGTCGAAGCCGTCTGCCTGCCCGGCTCCGATATAGGCTGCCGCCCGGGCGAAACGGCAGAAGCCGGCGATTTCATGCTGGCGATGGGCCGGGAGGGCGAGCACCGGGCGCACGCCGAGCTGGAACAGGGCGAAGCAGGTCTCGACAAAGGCGATGCTGTTGGGCAGGTGCAGCACCACATTGTCTCCCGCCTTCAGCCCGGCCAGATGCAACCCGGCGGCCAGGCGGCGGCAACGTTCGAGCAGTGCGGCATAAGTGATGTGGTGACCGTCGGCACTCAGTGCGATCCGCTGCGGATGGCGTTCTGCGCTGATGGCCAGCGCGCCGGCGAAATCCTGTGTCTGCCAGTAGCCGGCCTCGATATAGCGCCGGATGAACGGCTCGGGCCAGTCGGGGGCGTCAGCCGGGGGCTCGATGGCAGAAGCGGGGAGGCGCGAGGAAGTCATGAAATCTCCGGTGAATACCTGATTGATATTTTTTGTAAATGATATTTGTTATCATTAAGCAACAAACAGGGACCGTGCAAGCCCGCTCCTTTCGACTGCCGGGCTTTTTCATTCGATTCATGGGCGAAGTGACCGAAGCGCCATCCGCTTGCGCCAGAAGTCCCTCCGCATTCACCTATCCCGAAGGGGCTGCCGTGCCGGCGGTCTCCGGGGAACAGGAAACCCGATGACCATCACCATCATTTCTCCCCGTTCCGATGACGCCGCCTGCGTGCCCGGCAACCGGCCCGGTGTCGCGCACATCGATCCGGACATCAAACTGGTAACCGGCACCTTGTGCTCGGCCAGCGAAGACTGGTTCGAGGAACCGCTGGAACGCGGGCTGCGGCTGATCCTCGTGCAGAGCGGGCAACTGCGCTGCCGGATTCCCGGGCAGCCCGAGCACCTGATCAAAGGGCCCAGCCTGTGCACCATCGCCAGCGACGGCGATTTCACGTCGACACAGATTTACGGCACCGAAAAGCCCCTGCGCTACACCATCGTCCAGCTCGGTGTCGAAGCCCTGAACGACCGGGCCGGCTGGTTGCCCGAGCCTCTGGTGCGGCGCCCGGGAGGGGACCCGAGGATCATGAGCTGCCCGGCACCACGCGCCATGCAGGCGCTGGCGTCGCAGATCGCAACCTGCCAGATGTTCGGTCCGACCCGTGACCTTTACCTCGGCGGCAAGGCCATGGAACTGGCCGCGCTCAGCGCCCAGTTTCTTTCCGGCGAGGCGGGCGCGACCGAGGCGCCGCGCATCGCCTGCCCGGAAGTCGAGCGCATTCACGCCGCGCGCGACCTGCTGGTGGAATCCCTGCAGGAACCGCCGACGCTCGACGCACTGGCGACCCGGGTCGGCATGAACCCGCGCAAGCTGACCGTCGGCTTCCGCAAGGTGTTCGGTGCCAGCGTGTTTGGCTACCTGCAGGAATACCGCCTGCGCGAAGCGCACCGCATGCTGTGCGACGAGGAAGTCAACGTCTCGACCGTGGCGTACCGGGTCGGTTACAGCCCCGCGCATTTCTCCATCGCTTTCCGCAAGCGATACGGTATTTCCCCCAGCGAGATCTGCTGAGGCGGTGCCCCGGGGGCAGGGAAGGGCGCCGGCGTCACGGTGACGTCGGCGCCCTTCTGCCATCCGGGGCATTCATGAGCTGCTCCCGATCTAACGAAACAGTCCGGCCATCTAAAGCATTGCCGCCCGGACGCCCGGAGCAGGTGGAACAATGTCATATTTGAGAATGGTTGTTATTTACTGACAACTGACATTGACCTTTGCCCTCTGGGAGCCTTCATGGATCTGCCCCTCGATTCCCGTCCCGGCCTGCGCGACTGGCTGGTCACGCAGCTCGCCGAGCTGCTCGGTGAACCGCCCGATGACGTCCGCCTGCTGGCGGACGACGATGACTTGCTGGGTTGCGGCCTCGACTCGATCCGCCTGATGTACCTGCAGGAACGCCTGCGTGCGGGAGGGGTGGCCGTGGAATTCGCGCAACTGGCCCGACGCCCCTGCCTGGAGGCCTGGCTCGAACTGCTGCCTGCCGCGCCACGCGTGGCGGCGCCTGCCCGGACGGCAGAGCCGGCAGTCAGGCACGATCAGCCTTTCGACTTGTCCTCCGTGCAGCAGGCATACTGGCTCGGGCGTGGCCCGGACGAGATCCTGGGCAACATCAGCTGCCACGCCTTTCTCGAATTCCGTGCCCGTGAAGTCGATGCGCAGCGCCTGGCGGCGGCGGCCGCTCTCGTGCGGCAGCGCCATCCGATGCTGCGCGCACGTTTCATTGACGGGCGGCAGCAAGTGATCGAGGCACCGGCGCTGCCGTGCTTCGATCTGCAGGACTGGCGCCAGCATGGCATGGAACAGGCCGAGGCAGCCTGGCAGGCGCTGTGGCAGCAGCGCTCGCACGAATGCCTGAAGGTCGAGCAGGGGCAAGTATTCCTGTTGGGTCTGGTGCAGATGCCGGGGGGCGAGGATCGTCTCTGGCTGAGCCTCGACCTGCTGGCCGCGGATGTGGAGAGCCTGCGTCTGCTGCTTGCCGAGCTGGGTACCGCCTATGCCGCACCGCAGGCGCTGCGCGAGGCGCCACCGCTGCATTTCGCCGACTACCTGGCGCGACGCGCGCAGCAGCGCGCCGGGGCGGTGGCCACGGCACGCGAGTACTGGTTGCAGCGCCTGCCGCAGTTGCCGGACGCGCCGGGCCTGCCGCTGGCCTGCGCCCCCGAGAGCATTCGCCAGCCGCGCACGCGGCGTCTGTCGTACCGGATGCCGGCCGGCGAAAGCCGGCGCCTGGCGTCCCTGGCCGCACAGCACGGGGTGACGCTGTCGAGCGTGTTTGGCTGCGCCTTTGCCGCCGTCCTGGCACGCTGGAGCGAGAGCCCCGGCTTTCTGCTGAATGTGCCGCTGTTCGACCGGCATGCCGATGATGCCCGCCTCGGTGAGGTCATCGCCGACTTCACCACCTTGTTGCTGCTCGAATGCCGGGTCGACGCAACAGCCTCTTTTGCCGACGCGGTCAGGGCCTTCCAGCGCAGCCTGCACGACGCCATCGATCATGCGGCGTTCCCGGCGCTGGAAGTGCTGCGCGAAGCGCGCCGGCAGGGGCAGCCGCGCTCCGCACCAGTGGTGTTTTCCAGCAACCTGGGTGAGGACGGCTTTGTGCCGGCCGCGTTCCGCGACGTCTTCGGCGATCTCCACGACATGCTTTCGCAGACGCCCCAGGTATGGCTCGACCACCAGCTTTACCGCGTCGACGGCGGCATCCTGCTGGCCTGGGACGCGATCGTCGGGCTGTTCCCCGACGGGCTTCTGGAAACCCTGTTCGAGGCCTATGTGACCTTGCTCCGGCAATGCTGCGACGGTGGCTGGGATCACCCGCCGGCCCTGCCGCTGCCCTGGGCGCAACAGGCTTGCCGGGCCCGTCTCAATGCCTGCCCGGCACCGGGCGTGGCGCGCCCCCTGCATCATGATTTCTTCGCCCGGGCCACCCGCGACCCGTCCGCCGTCGCGCTTCGTTACGATGAGCGCTGCATGACCCGCGGAGAACTGGCCGGGCAGGCACTGCGCATTGCCGCCGGCCTGAGAGCCGCCGGCATCGAGACCGGCGATGCGGTGGAAATCAGTCTGCCGCGCGGCCCGCAACAGGTCGCGGCCGTTTTTGGCGTGCTCGCCGCCGGCGCCTGCTATGTCCCGCTGGATATCGATCAGCCGCCGGCTCGCCGCCGGCTGATCGAAGACGCTGCCGGCATCCGCCTGGTGATCACCGAATGCGATGAGCCCCGGGCGACGCCGCCGCGGCTCGCCGTCGAACGACTGGCGCGCACGCAGGCACTTGCCGCGCCGACGCCGCTGACACCCGGCGCGAGCGCCTATGTCATCTACACCTCGGGCTCGACCGGTGTCCCCAAAGGGGTGGAAGTCAGCCACGCGGCGGCGATGAATACCATCGACGCGCTGCTCGGCCTGCTGCGCGTCGGCGCCGACGATCGCCTGCTGGCCGTCTCGGCACTGGACTTCGACCTTTCCGTCTTCGACCTGTTCGGCGGCCTGGGCGCCGGTGCCAGTCTGGTCCTGCCGTCCCAGGCGCAGGCCCGGGATGCGGCCGCCTGGGCCGACGCCATCCGCCGCCACGGCGTGACCCTGTGGAACTCCGCGCCGGCGCTGCTGGAAATGGCCCTCAGCCTGCCGGGCACGCAGGCCGACTACCGCAGCCTGCGCGCGGTGCTGCTGTCAGGCGACTGGGTGGCGCTGGATCTGCCGGCGCGGCTGCGCTCGCGCTGCGCGGCCGACTGCCGTCTCCATGTGCTTGGCGGTGCGACCGAAGCCGGGATCTGGTCGAACCTGCAGTCCGTTGGCGTCGTACCGTCGCACTGGCGTTCCATTCCCTATGGCCGCCCGCTGCCCGGCCAGGCCTACCGGGTGGTCGACGCGTACGGGCGCGATGTGCCGGATCAGGTGGTCGGGGAGCTGTGGATCGGGGGAGGCAGCCTGGCCCGCGGCTATCGCAACGATCCGCAGCTGACCGCACAGCGCTTTGTCCACGACGGGCAGGGGCGCTGGTATCGCACCGGCGACCGTGGCCGCTACTGGGCCGATGGCACGCTGGAGTTCCTTGGCCGGGTCGACCAGCAGGTCAAGCTCCGCGGTCAGCGCATCGAACTGGGCGAGGTCGAGGCGGCGCTGTGCGCCCAGCCCGGTGTCGAGGCGGCTTGCGCCGCGGTGACCGGCAGCGGTACGCCCGGCCTGGGGGCGGTGCTGGTGCCACGGTTGCCGGCTGCGGGCGGACCGCCGCCGGCATGCCCCGAGACACAGTGCTTCGCCGGTCTGGGCGAGGCCGAGACGGTGGTCACCCGGCATCTGCTCGGGACGCTGCTGGAGGCGCCCCCGGAAATTCCCGATGCGCTGTGCAAGCGCTGGCTGGACTGGCTGGCGCAGTCGGCCGCGGGCGAACTGCCGGCGCTCGACGAAGCCTTGCGCAGGCTTGGCTGGCAGGCCTCGGTGCTGGCGGCCATGAGTCAGGCACTGCGTGCGCTGTTTGAAGGCGGGCAGCCGCCGGCCACGCTGCTGCTCGACCCCTGGCTGGCACCGCAGGCGGTGGCGGCCCGGTTGCCGGACGGCCGCGAGGCGCTGACCCGGCTGATGCAGGCCCTGCCGGCGCCGGTTGCCGGCGAACGCCTGCGGGTGGCGGTGCTGGATACCCGCGCCGGGCTCTGGCTCGATCGGAGCCTGCTGCGTCCCGATCTTGACCTGACCCTGTTCGAGCGCAGCCGTGGCCTGCTCGATGCCGCCGCCTCCCGCCTGCCATCGCGGGTCGCGATTCAGGCGCTCGACGACGGGCTGCTGCCGTCCGGACATCTCGGGCGCTATGACCGGGTAATCAGTTTTGCCGCGCTGCATGGCTACGAGACCCGCCGCGAAGGGCTGGCGCTGGCCGCCGCACTGCTGCGTCCGCAAGGCCGGTTGCTGCTGGTCGACCTGCTGCGGGCATCGCCGCTGGCCCTGCTCGGCGCGGCGCTGCTCGATGACCGGCCCTTGCGTCTGCCGGACCTGCCGGCGCTTCAGTCCGACATTGCCGACGCCGGTCTGGCACCGCGCTGCCTCTGGCGCAGTGAGCGGATCGCACTGGTCGAGGCGGTCTCCCCGGGCACCGGTCTCGACCCGGCGCGACTGCAGGCCGGCCTGGAGGCGCGCCTGCCGCAGGCCATGCGGCCCGAGCGACTTTGGTGCCTGCCGGCCTTGCCGCTGAACGCCAACGGCAAGATCGATCGCCGGCGTCTGGCCGCAAGCATGACCCGCGCACTGACGCAGGTCGGCGGAGACGACACGGCCGGCGAAGCGCTGGCGCCGCATGAACAGCGCCTTGCCGCCTGCTGGGAAACGGTGCTCAGGCAGCCGGTGAAGCAGCGTGACGCGAGCTTCTTCAGCCTTGGCGGCGACAGCCTGCTGGCGACGCGCCTGCTGGCCCTGGTCCGCGAGCGCTTCGGCGTGCGTCTGGGCATGGCCGACTTTTACCGTCAGCCGACCCTGGCCGGCCTTGCCCGGCATCTGGAAGGGGCCGACGCCGGCGTCACGAAAAGCCAACTGGAAGAGGGCGTGCTATGAGCGTGGGCGAACTGCTGGAAACTTGCCGCAACCGGCAGATCGAGTTGTGGGGCGAAGCAGGGCAGCTGCGCTACCGCGCCCCGCAGGGGGCCCTCGACGACGGTCTGGCCGAGCGATTGCGGGCGGCGCGCGACGTGCTGCTCGAACACCTGGACGCAGGGCCGGTCTGGCGTGCCGAACCGGCACGCGCCCATGAACGATTTCCGCTGACCCCGGTGCAGGCCGCCTATGTTCTCGGGCGTCAGGCAGCCTTCGACTATGGCGGCAATGCCTGCCATCTGTATGTCGAGTACGACTGGCCGGCCGACACCGATCCCCGGCGCCTCGAGGCCGCCTGGAACGCGCTGCTCGTGCGCCATCCGATGCTGCGTGCGGTGATCGAGGACAACGCCTGGCAGCGGGTCCTGCCCGACGTGCCCTGGCAGTCCCTCGTCGTGCACGACGGTACGACACTGGACCCCGACGCTTTCGGAGCGCACCTGGCGCAGGTGCGCGAGCGCCTCGATCACCGCTGCGCACCACTCGACCAGTGGCCGGTCCTGTGTCCCGAGCTGAGCATCGGCCGGCAGGGCTGCGTGCTGCACATGTCGGTGGATTTCACCCTGATTGACTATGCCAGCCTGCAGTTGCTGCTCGATGAGTGGCGACGGCGCTACCGCGACCCGCAAGTGACGCCACCGCCGGAAGCGACCTTCCGCGACTACGTGCAAGTCGAACAGCAGCGCCGCCGCTCGGCGGCCTGGCAGCGCGACCGCGACTGGTGGCTGGCGCGCCTGGACGACCTGCCGGGACGGCCGGACCTGCCGCTGCGGACACAGCCGGATACCCGCTCGACCCGTTTTTGCCATCTCCATGCGCGCCTCGACGACGACGCCTGGCGCCAGCTCTGCACCCAGGCTGGCGCGCGCGGACTCAGCGCGGCGGGTGTGGCGCTGGCTGCCTTTGCCGAGACAGTTGGCCGCTGGAGCCAGACGCCGGCGTTCTGCCTCAACCTGACGGTACTCAACCGGCCAGCGCTGCACCCCCAACTGCCGCTGGTGCTTGGCGACTTTACCGCGCTGAGCCTGCTGGCGGTGGACAGCCGCCACGGCGACAGTTTTGCCGCGCGGGCGCGGCGTATCGGCGAGCAAATGTTCGAGGACCTTGATCATCCGGTTTTCAGTGGCGTCGACCTGCTGCGCGAACTGGCCCGCCATCGCGGACGTGGCGCCGATCTGATGCCGGTGGTCTTCACCAGCGGTATCGGCAGCGTGCAGCGTCTGCTCGGAGACGCCGAGGCATTGAGTGCGCCGCGATACATGGTCAGCCAGACGCCGCAGGTCTGGCTGGACTGCCAGGTCACCGACCAGTTCGGCGGTCTGGAAATCGGCTGGGACGTACGCCAGGGCCTGTTCCCCGAAGGACAGGCAGAGGCCATGTTCGAGGCTTTCGTCGACCTGCTGCGGCAGCTTGCGGACAGCCCGCAGGCGTGGAACGCCAACGATGCCGGGCTGTACGCCGGGCCGGTCGCGGCGCCTCCGGTGGCGTTGCCCGGCACGGAGCGGAGCATTGCCGCCGGGTTTGCCGAGCGTGCGCAGTTCAGTCCCGATGCCCCCGTGATTCACGATGCGGCCGGCAGTTACAGCTACCGCCAGATTGCCCAGCATGCCACGGCGCTGCGCCGTGCACTGGAAGCGAACGGCGTGGGGCCCGGTCAGCGGGTCGCGGTGCTGCTGCCCAGGAGCGCCTCGCAACTGGTTGCCGTCCTCGGCGTGATTCAGGCCGGTGCGGCCTATGTGCCGGTCGACATTCGCCAGCCGGCGCTGCGACAGCGGGCAATCCTCGACAGCGCCGGCGTGGCGGCCCTGGTCTGCCTGGCGCAGGATGTGCCGGCGCAGATCGACTGCCCGTGCCTGGCCATCGATCGCCTGCCGGCCGATGCGGACTGGCCGCCGCCTGCCGCCGCCGCGGTGGCGCCGGACGATCTTGCCTACGTGATCTACACCTCGGGCTCCACCGGCACCCCCAAGGGCGTGATGCTCAGCCATGCGGCGGCAAGCAATACGCTGCAGGACATCAACGAGCGTTACGCAGTGAGCGAGCGGGACCGTCTGCTCGGCCTGGCCGAACTGAGTTTCGACCTGTCGGTCTACGACTTCTTTGGTGCCACTGCCGCGGGTGCCCAGATCGTGCTGCCGGACCCGGCGCGTGGCAGCGACCCCTCGCACTGGGCCGAGCTGATGGAACGACACGGGATCACCCTGTGGAACTCGGTGCCGGCCCAGGGACAGATGCTGGTCGACTACCTCGAAAGCGAGCCCGGACGCAGGGTACCTGGTCCGCGCTGCGTACTGTGGTCCGGTGACTGGATTCCGGTCAGCCTGCCGGTGCGCTGGTGGAAGCGCTGGCCCGACAGCGCGCTGTTCAGTCTCGGCGGGGCCACTGAAGCGGCCATCTGGTCGATCGAACAGCCGATCCGTCCGGCGCATGCCGAGCTGGCGAGCATCCCCTATGGATGCGCGCTGCGCGGGCAGAGCGTGGAGGTGCTGGATGCCCGTGGCCGGCGCTGCCCGCCGGGCGTGCGCGGCGAGATCCATATCGGCGGGGTCGGCCTGGCGCTTGGCTATGCCGGTGATCCGCAGCGCACTGCTGAGCGCTTCATTTGTCACGCTGACGGACGTCGCCTGTACCGTACCGGCGATCTCGGTCGCTACCTGCCCGATGGTAGCATCGAATTTCTGGGGCGAGAGGACGACCAGGTCAAGATCCGGGGCCACCGCATCGAGCTGGCCGAACTGGACGCGGCCCTGTGCGCACATCCGCAAGTGAACCTGGCGGCGACCGTGGTGCTGGGCAGCGCACACGAGCGCAGCCTGGCCAGCTTTGTCACCCTTCATCCGCAGGCGGGCGAAGCCGGCGACGCCCGTGACGGGCTCGACGCGGTGTGCGAACGGGCGCGGCAGGCACTGCAGCACGACTGGGGCGAGCTGCCGGCGATCGCGGACGCGGTGGCGGCACTCGACCGTGCCTGCCTCGCCTCCCTGGCCGCCTGGCTGGCCGGCAGCGGCATTTTTGCCAGCGCCGCCGGTCTGGACTTCTCCACCCTGTGCCAGCGGCTCGGCATTGGCGATGCGCGTGAGCGCCTGCTGCATCACTGGCTGCAGCAGCTGGAAGAGGGCGGCTATCTGCGGCGTGAAGGATCGGTCTGGACCGGCTGCGACACACGGCCGGCGGCCGACCCGGCGACGGCCTGGCGTGATTTCGCCGCCAGCGCGCCGTCGCATTTGTGGCCGGCCGGACTGGTTGCCTATCTGCGCGACAGCGCCGGGTCCCTGGCAGAACAACTGGCCGGACGGGTCAGCCCGGCGGCGCTGATGTTCCCGCAGGGCTCGGCGCATATCGCCGAGGCCATGTACAGCGAAGGCCTGCACGCCCGCGCACTGCACGCGGCGATGGCCGAGGCGATTGCCGCCATCGTCGAGCGCCAGCCGGCACGCCGCTGGCGGCTGCTCGAACTCGGCGCCGGCACCGCCGCGGCCAGCCGCGCGGTCATTGCCCGCCTGGCGCCGCTGGCTGACCGCGGCGTGGAACTGGATTACCTGTTCACCGACGTGTCCAGCTACTTCCTCGCCGCGGCGCGCAAGCGCTTCGCCGGACAGCCCTGGGTGCGCTTCAGCCGTTTCGACATGAACGACACGCTGAGCGGGCAGGGCGTGGCACCACACTCGGTGGACATCCTGCTGAGCTCCGGCGCGCTGAACAATGCGCTGGATACCCCGGCGCTGCTGGCCGGCCTGCGTGAACTGCTGGACGCCGACGCCTGGCTGGTGATCCAGGAACTGACGCGAGAACACAACGAAATCAGCATCAGCCAGAGCCTGATGATGGAAAACCCGCGCGACGGCCGGGCCGGGCAGCATCATCTGTTCGTTCATGCCGGGCAATGGCTGGAGTGGCTTGGGCAGGTGCCCGGCGACGTGGCGGCCAGCGTGGTGCCGTCCGGCCATGCCCTTGACCTGCTCGGTTACGACATCCTGCTGGCCCGCTGCAAGACCGGGCAGGCGCGGCTGGCACCGGCCGAACTGCTGGCGTTTGTCGAGTCACGCCTGCCGCGCTACATGCTCCCGGCACAGCTGCACGTGCTCGAACGGTTGCCGGTCACCGGGAACGGCAAGATCGACCGCAAGGCCCTTGCCGATGTCGCCCGCCAGCCTCGCTCCGTGCCACCGCGTGATGCGGCCGGGGAACCGGCGGATGCACTGGAACGTGCCTTGCTGGAACACTGGCGGGAGGTGCTGGACAACCCCGATCTGGGGGGCGATCAGGACTTCTTTACCGCGGGTGGCGACTCCCTGCTGATCGCCCAGCTGATCGCGCGCCTGCGCGACAGCCAGGAAGAGGCCCGCCGGCATCCGTTCGACCGGCTGCTGCGCTGGGCGCTGAGCCAGCCGACCGCGCGCGGCATGGCCCGGCGCCTGCGCGAAGCGCGCGAGGACACCGGCGCAGACTGCACACCATCGGCGCCATCGGCGGCGCCAGTCCGCAGCACAGACGGTGTCCCCGGCATGCCGCGCGCGCCCCTTGGCGATGGTGCGGCCCTGGCCGATCCGCTGGTGCGCCTGGCGGAAGGGGAGGGGGTGCCGCGGGTGCTGATCCATGAAGGGCTGGGCACCTTGCTGCCCTATCGTCCGCTGATTCAGGCACTGGGCTGCGAGCGGCCGCTGCTGGGCCTGGCGGTGCATGACAGCGAAGCCTATCTGGCGATTCCCGCCGCGCACCTGAATGCCTGCCTCGGCCGGCGCTATGCCGCTGCACTGCACGCCGCCGGCCTGCGCGAAGTGGATCTGCTCGGTTATTGCTCCGGCGGCCTGCTCGCCCTGGAGACTGCCCGGTCCCTGGTTCAGCGTGGGGTGCGCGTGCGGCAACTGGACATTGTCTCCAGTTACCGGATTCCTTACCGGATCGATGACGAGCGCCTGCTGCTGTTCAGCTTCGCCGCCACCCTCGGCCTGGATACCGCCGCGCTGGGCTTCCCCGGGGCCGCCGGGCTGGCCAGCCGGATTCATGCCGCGCTGGCCGGGACGCGTGGTCATCTGCCGGCGCAGACGCTGGCAACGCTGCCTGCCCTGGCCGACCTCGATGCCCTGCGCTGGCGTGTCCTGCAGGCCGCCAGCGGCAGCGCCGGGGCCGCCGGTTCCGGACGCGAGACGCTGTACCGGCTGTTCTGCCATTCGGTGCGGGCCAGCCAGGCCGAACTGCCGGTGCCTTACGTCGGCGCCCTGCGCCTGTTCGTGCCGGGCGCCGGCCATCCACTGGTACCGGACTACGCCGGGGCGCTGGCACGTGACTGGCAGGCGGCGGCGATCGGTGCCTGCCACCTCCATGAGGTGCCCGGCGGGCACTTCGATTGTCTGGGCCAGACACTGGCCGATTTTCTGCTGAAGGAGGTACGCCCATGAACGCGGTGCGTTCCGTCGTGGTCGCCGGTTCCCGGTTTGGCCAGTTTTATGCCGCCGGTGTCGCTGCCGATCCGCGCTTTGCCCTGCGCGGCATCCTCGGCCAGGGCAGCCGGCGTTCACAGGCACTGGCCGCGCGACATGGCGTCGACCTCTGGCGCGAGCCCGGCGCGGTGCCGGACGATGTCCGGCTGGCCTGCGTCGCGGTCGGCGGCGCCGCGCGTGGCGAGCAGGGACCCGCGCTGGCCGAAGCGCTGATGGCGCGCGGCATCGATGTGCTGATCGAGCATCCGCTGCTGCCCGGCGAATGGCAGGGCCTGCTGCGCACGGCCGCGCGCCTCGGTCGGCGCTGCCTGCTGAACACCTTCTATCCGCAGTTGCCGGCGGTGGCGCGCTTTATCGAACTGGGCCGGCAATTGCACCACTGCCGGGGCATTCGCCACCTGGAGGCAAGCTGCGGGGTCCAGGTGGGCTTCGCCACCCTGGACATTCTGGCGGCGCTGCTGGAAGGGGTCGGTCCCTGGTCGCTGGAGGACGCGGGCTGCGATCTGTCGGCGATGCGCGGGCTGTCCCTGGTGCTGGCCGGCGTGCCGCTGAATCTGCAGGTGCTCAATGAACTGGCTGCCGACAACGATGGCCGGATGACCGTGCTGCAGCGCCTCAGCCTGACGACCGATCGCGGCACCCTCAGCCTGGCCGGACCGCACGGGCCGCTGCTGTGGACCCCGGCGGTCGCGGTACCGGCCGTGGATGCCGACGGGCTGTTTGCGCCGTCCGGCGAGTCGCTGCCCACGGTGCAGCTCTGGCATGCCGAACCCTGCTCCTGGGCGCAGGTGCACCGCCACCTGTGGCCGGCAGCCGCCGCCGACGCCCTGGCCCTGCTCGATGATGAAGACGCCGTGCACCAGCGCAACCAGCGCAGCCTTGAGGTCGCCGCCGTCTGGCAGCGGATCGGCAAGCGGCTGGGCTTTCCCACGGCACCGCCGCCGGGGCTGGCACCGGCGAGCCTGGAGCAGGCGCTGGAGCGGGCCTCATGACCCCGGTGCTGTGGCGTCTGCTGCGTCCCTGCCGCTGGCGGCTGGGACTGGCCATGGGACTGCAGGCCCTGGCCGGCATCAGCTCCCTGCTGCCCTGGATACTGCTTGCCGGGCTGGCCGACTCGCTGGTGAAGGGGGCGGCAAACCCGGTGCTGCTTGCCCTGGTGCCGCTGGCCATCCTGGTCTGGCTGGTCTGCCAGGCGCTGGCCACGCATCTGGCCCACGAGGTGGATGCCGATGTCTGCAACGATCTGCGTCTGCGGCTGCTGGCGCATCTGCAGCGCCTGCCGCTCGACTGGTTCAGCCGCCAGGGCCAGGACGGTGTGGCGCGGCTGGTCGGGCAGGATGTGCGGGCCCTGCACCAGCTGATTGCGCATGCCCCCAACGATGTCAGCAAGCTGCTGGTGGTGCCGCTTGCCGCGATGCTGTGGCTGGCCTGGCTGCAACCCTGGCTGCTGCTGTTCTGCCTGCTGCCGCTGGGGTTTGCCGCCGCCGGTTTCGGTCTGCTGCGCTCGGCGCGCTACCGCGACGAGGTCATGCGTCGCAACACCGCCCTCGAACACCTGTCGGCCGACTATGGCGAGTTCGCTCACAATCTGCTGCTGGCCCGGCAATATCCGGGCGCCGGCATACAGCAGGGAGTCGAAACCTCGGCGGCGGCATTTGGCCTGGCGTTCTCGTCCTGGGTGGCGCGCGTCGGGCATCTGGCCGCGCTGGTCCATGTCCAGCTTGGTGCGCCCTGGCTGCTGGCCTGGTCACTGCTCGGTGCGCTGGTGCTGGACGCGCTCGGCGTGCCACTGGCCCCCGGCCCGGTCTGCGCCGTACTGCTGCTGGTGAGAGCGATGGCGGCGCCGGTCGAGGCGCTGGGTCATGGCAGCGATGCCCTGCTGGCCGCGCAGGCTGCGGCCGCGCGCCTGCAGCAGGTGTTTGACCAGGCCCCGCTGGCGGAAGGCCGGTCATCGCGCCTGCCCGCCGACGGTTCGCTGGTGGCCCGCGGGCTCAGCTACGCCTGTGAGGGCAGGGCGGTGCTGGAGGATATCGACCTGAACGTGGAGGACGGCAGCCTGGTTGCCCTCGTCGGTCCTTCCGGGGCCGGCAAGAGCACGCTGCTGTCCCTGCTGGCGCGCTGCATGGACCCCGACCGCGGCGAGCTGCATACCGGCGGCGTGGCATTGCGCGATCTGCCGTCGGCCGTCCGCCACCGGCATATCGTGCTGGCCGGCCAGCAGGCCGCGGCGCTGGAAGTCTCGCTGGCCGACAATATCGCGCTGTTCCGCCCGGGGGCGACCCTCGACGAGATCCGTGCGGCCGCCCGCGACGCCTGCCTCGACGACCGCATCATGGCCCTGCCGCGCGGTTACGACAGCGTGCCGGGACGTGATCTGCAACTGTCGGGCGGCGAGCTGCAACGGCTGTCGCTGGCCCGCGCGCTGCTGTCGCCGGCCCGGCTGCTGCTGCTCGACGAGCCGACCTCCGCACTCGATCCGCACACCGCCCGCACGCTGCTGCGCTGCCTGCGCGAGCGCGGTGCCGGTCGTACCCGTCTGATCGTCACCCACCAGCTGGAAGGGGTCCGTGACGCCGACCTGATTCTGGTGATGCAGGATGGCCGCCTCGTCGAGCGGGGGCGACATCCGGCGCTGCTGGCGGCGGGCGGAACCTATGCGCGCCTGTGGCACGAACAGCACGAACGGGAGGTGCACGCATGATGACGGTTCTTTCCCGCCTGCGCCTGCTGCCCGGCGACTGCCGCCGCGCGCTGCGCGAGGCGGCGGTCTGGGCGTCCCTGGCCGCCTTGCTGGATGCCGCCTGCGGGGTGCTGCTGGTGCCCTTGATCGAAGCCTGGTTCGCTTCGGGCGTCTTGCCCTGGCGCTGGGTCATCGCACTGCTGGGGCTGACGCTGGTGCAGTCGCTGGTGCAGTACCTGGCGCTGCGCCGCGGGTTCTTTGCCGGCGGCGCGCTGGCTGCCGGCCTGGTGCGCAGCCTGGTCGCACGCTTGCCGCATCTGGCGCCACCGGCCCTGCGCCGGATTGCGCCGGCGGAAGGTCTGTTGCGTGGTCCGGTGATGCAGAGCATGGGAATCCCTGCCCATCTGCTGGGACCGCTGATCGCCGCGGTGCTGACTCCGCTCGGGGTGGTGCTCGGCCTCGGTCTGATCGCCCCGGTCATCGCCCTTGGCCTGCTGCTGGCCGGAGGGCTGCTGTTTGTGCTGCTGCGCTGGAGCGGCCGGCACACCCTGACGGCGGAAAACGCACGGCAGGCAGCCGAACGCGATGCCGCCCGCGAACTGCAGACTTTCGCGGAACGCCAGCCGCTGCTGCGGGCGGCGGAACGTGAAAGCGTCGCGCTTCAGGACCAGGAAGCGGCGTTGCGGCGATTGCACGAAACGACCCGGACACTGCTGCGGCGGAGCCTGCCGGCCGGGCTGGGTTTCGCGCTGGCGGTGCAGGCGGTATTCGCGCTGGGCTTGCTGGGAGGGGCGTGGGCGGTCGGGCGGCAGTGGCTGGATGGAGCGTCCGTCGTGGCGATTCTGGTGCTGCTGGTGCGCTTTATCGAACCGCTGGCCCAGCTCACCCATCTTGACCAGGCCCTGCGCGGTGCCTGGCAGTCCCTTGACACGCTGATGCGGGTGTTCGCGCTGCCGCCGCTGGACTGCCCCGAGCCGGGCGAGCGCCCGCTGGATGCGGGGCTGGTGGCCGAGGGGCTGGGCATCCGCCTGGACGACGGCCGCACGCTGCTGGAAGACATCGCGCTGACACTGGCGCCCGGCTCGCTGACCGTCATCGCCGGTCCGTCCGGCGCTGGCAAAAGCAGCCTGCTGGCGCTGCTCGGCCGGGTTCACGATCCCGATACCGGGCGGGTTCTGCTCGGGCGGGCGGATATCCGCCAGCTGAGTGCATCGACCCTGGCCGCCAGCCGCAACCTGGTGTTCCAGGCGTGTGGCCTGTTCCACGGCAGTGTCGCCTGGAACCTGCGCATGGCCCGGCCCGATGCCGACCTGTCGGCACTGCGCGAGGCGGCGGAGGCAGCCGGCCTGCTGGAAGAGATCGAGCGCTGGCCGCAGGGCTGGGAGACCGCAGTGGGGCCGGGCGGCGGTCTGCTGTCCGGCGGTCAGCGCCAGCGTCTGTGCCTGGCCCGCGGATTCCTCTCGCCAGCGCCCTTGCTGCTGCTTGATGAACCCACTGCCAGCCTCGACGGCGCCAGCGAGGCTCAGGTGCTGCGCAGCCTGCTCGCCTTGCGCGGGCGACGCACGCTGGTGGTGGTCACCCACCGGCCGGCCCTGGCCCGCCTGGCCGATCAGGTGCTGGTGCTGGAGGCCGGGCGGCTGCGGTTGAACGGCCGGCACGACGAGCTGTCTGCCCGCGACCGCTGGTATGCCGGTTTCGCTGCCGGTGCCGGACCACGACAGGAGGAAAAAAGTTCCGCAATGACTGCGGATCGATAGAGAAAGATCGGCAATCGAAACAGTGCCAGTGATTATTTATTTAAAATGATAAGCATTATCATGTAAGCACTGAAGGTTTGACGGGATGAAAATGGAGACAAAGCGAAGCCGCTGGCCCGGGACGATCGCCCGCTGCAGGCCAACCCCGCTGCATATGGGCCTGTTGCTGGCGTTCAGCCCGCTGGCCGTCATGGCCGATGCGCGGCAGAACGGCGAGACGGATGTGCCGGAATTGCCCGCCGTGGTGATCAGCACCGAAGGCGCGTCGCCCGCCCGTGCGGCGGGCACAAGCAGTCTGGCGAAAATGCCGCTCAAGCCGCGGGAGATCCCGCAGTCGGCCAGCGTCGTTTCGCGCGAGCGCATCGAGCAGCAGAACCTGTACAGTCTCGACGAGGTGATGCAGCAGGCCACCGGGGTCACGGTGCAGCCGTTCCAGCTGCTGACCACTGCCTACTATGTGCGCGGCTTCAAGGTCGATTCATTCGAACTCGACGGCGTGCCGGCGCTGCTCGGCAATACTGCGAGCCCGCCGCAGGACATGGCGGTCTACGAGCGGGTGGAAATCCTTCGCGGTTCCAACGGCCTGCTCCACGGCACCGGCAACCCCGCCGCGACGGTGAACATGGTCCGCAAGCGGCCGCAGCATGAATTCGCCGCCAGCACCACCCTGAGTGCCGGCAGCTGGAACCGCTACCGCACGGAGGTCGATGTCGGCGGGCCGCTGACCGAAAGCGGCAATGTGCGCGGCCGTGCGGTGGCCGCTTACGAGAACCGCGACTTCTTCTACGACGTGTCCGACCAGAGCACCTTCCTGCTGTACGGCGTGACCGAGCTCGACCTGACGCCGGATACGCTGCTCACGGTGGGCGCGCAGTACCAGCACATCAACGCCGTCACCAATATGGCCGGGGTGCCGATGGCCAGGGACGGCTCCAGCCTCGGCCTGTCCCGCGACACCTATCTCGACGTCGACTGGGACCGCTTCGAGTGGGACGTCTACCGCGCGTTCGGTTCGCTGGAACAGCAACTGGCCAGCGGCTGGAAAGCCAAATTCAGCGCCGAGTACCAGAGTACCGACTCGCGCTTGCGCTACGCCGGCTCGTACGGTGCCATCGATCCGCAGACCGGCGACGGGGGCAGCCTGATGGGGGCCGCCTACAAGTTCAAGAGCATCCAGCGCAGCTTCGATGCCCACGTGACCGGTCCGGTGCAACTGTTCGGCCTCAAGCATGAACTGCTTGGCGGCGTTTCCTACGCCCGGAGCGAGACCCGGCAGGAAACCGCCCAGTTCCTGAACTGGGCGAACACGCCGGTCAACGTCTACCGCTGGGACCCGCACAGCGTGCCGAGTCCGCAGATCGGCGCCTACCGCTCGCCGGGCGACACCACGACCACCCAGAAGGGCCTGTACGGTCTGGCCCGGATCAAGCTGGCCGAACCGCTGACCGCCGTGCTGGGCGGCCGCGAAAGCTGGTGGACCCAGGACACGCCGACCGCGCACTTCAAGCCCGGCAGCAAATTCACGCCTTACGGCGGGCTGATCTGGGACTTTGCCGACAAGTGGTCGTGGTATGCGAGTTATGCCGAGGTTTACCAGCCGCAGGACCGTCGTACCTGGAGCGGCGATCCGCTCAGCCCGGTGGAAGGCAAGACCTACGAGACCGGGATCAAGAGCGAGCTCGCGGATGGCCGCCTGAACCTGTCGCTGGCGGCATTCCGCATCGATCTGGAGAACAACCCGCAGGAAGACCCCGACCACCCCGGCACCCCGAACAACGCCTATTACATCAGCGGTGGCAAGGTGCGCAGCCAGGGCTTCGAACTGGAGGGGACCGGCCACCTGACGCCGCACTGGAGCCTGTCGGCGGGCTACACCTATACCGACACCGAGTATCTCAAGGACAGCAAGGTGTCCTCGGGCACCCGTTATTCGACCTTTACCCCGCAGCACATGCTGCGTCTGTGGAGCAACTATGACCTGCCGTGGCAGGGCCGTCGCTGGAGCATCGGCGGCGGGGTGCAGGCGCAGAGCGACTACAGCGTGGACTACCGCAACGTGACCCTGCGCCAGGGCGGTTACGCGCTGGCCAACCTGCGGGTCGGCTACCGGATCGATCCGCACTGGACGGCGGCGCTGAACATCAACAACCTGTTCGACCGCACCTACTACCAGAGCCTGTCCAACCCCAACTGGAACAACCGCTACGGCGAGCCGCGCAGCTTCAACCTCACCTTGCGGGGGACATTCTGATGCCCATGCCGGTTGCCGGCTGGGGAGGGCGGATTGCGTTCGCCCTGGCTGGCAGTCTGTCGGCCGCCGCGGCGAGTGGCTATCTGCTGGCGCGCAGCCTGCCACTGCCCGATCCGCTGGAACGGCTCTATGCCGCGCTGTTCAGCGCGCTGGCGCTGGGCCTGTTGCTGCTGTGCGGCGGATTGCTGATCCGTGACCTGCGCGTCCTCGCCGGCGGCCTGGCGGCCTGCCTGCTTATGCTGGCGCTGGCTGTGGCGGGGCACTGAGATGGCCATGCCCGCACGCGCTGTCCTGCATGCCCTGCACGGCGGCGCCGGCGCACTGTCTGGCGTGCTGCTGTTCGTGGTGCTGTTCAGCGGCGCCTGGAGCCTCGGCCACGATGACCTGCGCGACTGGTTGCGGCCACCGGTGGCTACCAGGGCTGGCGCCCTGCCGGTAGAGCGCCTGCTGGCGCGTGCCGCGGAAGAGGGAAGCGATACTGCTTCTGCGAGCGTGCTGCTGCCGGGGCCGGGCCGCGATGTCTTCAGTGTCTGCGATGTGCGCCAGCCTTGCCGGCTGCATCTCGACCCGGCCAGCGGCCGGGTGCTGGCCGGGGTCCCGGCGCTGGATATCCTGCTGAACCTGCACAAGCACTTTTTTGCCGGTTTCCCCGGCCGGGTGCTGGTCAGCCTGTTCGGCATTGTGCTGTTTCTCCTGTGCCTGACCGGCCTGCTTCTGCACAGCCGTCGCTGGCGCGATCTGTTCCGCCTGCGCCGCGACCGCAGCCTGCGCGTGGCGCTGTTCGACCTCCACGGACTGATCGGGCTCTGGGGACTGCCCTGGCTGCTGTTGTTCAGCCTGACCGGGGCGCTCAGCGGGCTCGGGGCACTCGGCACCCTGCTGCTGGCGCCGGTGGTGTATCCGGCGCAGCCGCAGCGGGTGTTCGCCGAACTGATGGGGGCGCCACCGCCTGCGGCGTCGGGCCAGCCGCTGGCGACGCGGGTCGACCTCGACCGTCTGCTGGCCCGGGACGCGGCACGCGTGCCGGGCTTCATCGCCCAGCGTCTGACGCTCGTGCATGCCGGCGATCGCCAGGGCAGCGTGGAGATCGCCGGGGTCAGCCGTGGCGTACCCAGCACGGCGAATTTCGAGCGGCACCTGTACCGGCTTGCCGACGGTGCCTGGCTGGGCGACCGCAGCGCCACCGACCGCGGGTTCTGGCTGCGCGCCTTCATTGCCGTGCAGCCGCTGCACTTTGCGCAATACCAGTGGCTGGGCCCGGGCTGGTCGTCCGTGCTGCGCGGCCTGCAACTGGCGATGGGGCTGGGGGCCTGCCTGCTGTGCGCCAGCGGTCTGTACCTGTGGCTGCAGCGGCGCGCCCGCACGGCGGATCGTCGCGTGCCGCTGCTTTGGCGGCTGGGTCAGGGGGTTTGCGGTGGTCTGGTGCTCGCGGCAGCCGCGCTGCTGCTGGCGCTGCAGGTCGCACCGCCAGCCGTGCGTGCGGGGGCATGGCCGGGCCTGTTGTTTGCCGGGCTGTGGATCACCGCCGGCCTGGTGGCGCTGGCCGGGCCGCGTGACTGGCCGCTGGCCCGCGTGCTGTCGGGGCTGGCCGGCTTTGCCTGTCTCGCTGCGGCTGGCGCACACCTGATTTCCTGCTTTGCCCGTGGTCACTGGCCTGCCGCGCCCGTTGACCTGTGGCTGCTGTTATGCGGCGTGCTGCTCTGCCGGCACGCCTGGATGCTGACGCCTGCGTCCGCCCACCCCCGTCTTACCGGAGACCTTCATGCTTGAGTTGTACCGTCACCGCCGCCTGGTCATGACCCTGGCGCTGCTCTACCTGTCCCAGGGCATTCCCATCGGCCTTGCCATGGATGCACTGCCCACCCTGCTGCGCCGCGACGGCGCACCGTTGCAGGCACTGGCCTTCCTGCCGCTGGTGGGATTGCCCTGGGTGGTCAAATTCCTCTGGGCCCCCTGGGTCGACAACCACTGGTCGCGCCGGCTGGGCCGGCGGCGCAGCTGGATCCTGCCGATGCAGTGCGTGGTTCTGGCCTGCCTGCTGGGGCTCGCCCTGACCGGCCTTGGCGTGGAAACCGCCGGCTGGGCTGTCGGTCTGCTGGCGCTGGCCTCACTGGCCAGTGCGACCCAGGATATCGCTACCGATGGCATGGCGGCCGAGCACTTCAGCGGCAGGCTGCTGGCCAAGGTCAATGCGGTGCAGATCGCGGGGGTCATGATCGGCTTCTTCGGCGGCGGCGCCGGCAGCCTGATGCTCACCGGCCTCTTCGGCCAGCGCACGGCATTTCTGGCGATCGCCTGCGTGCCGCTGCTGAGCCTGTGCCTGGCCTGCGCACTGGGCCGCGGCGATCCCCGCGAGCAGCCGCCTGTGCCGCCCAGCCGGGCCAGCCTGCTGCGCTTCCTGCGCCGCCCGATGGCACCTGCGCTGCTGCTGCTGGCGCTGCTCTCGGCCATGACTGCGGTGTCCGGCTTTGGCCTGTCCAAGCTGTACCTGAACGATGCCGGCTGGGCGCTGGAGGATATCGGCCGACTCGGCATGAGCGGCGGTCTGGTCACGGTATTTCTCGGTTGCGGCGGTGGCGCCTGGCTGGTGAAGCGGGTCGGTCTCTGGCATGGCTTCGCCCTCGGTGTGGTGCTCGCCGGCTGCTCGGCGCTGCTCTGGTACCTGCAGGCCGGTCACTGGCTGCCACTGGGCGCGGGGCTGGCCTGGACATGCGTGCTTGTCGGCTCGCTGGCCACCGGCATTACCTCGGTGGCGATGCTGACCGCGGCGATGCGTTTTGCCGGTCAGGGCGATCAGGCCGGTACCGACGTCACCGCGGTACAAAGCACCCGCGACCTGGGGGAAATGCTGGCGTCCTCCTTTCTGGTCACGCTTACCGCTCAGATCGGCTATGCCGGTGGTTTTCTCTGCGGTGCCGCCCTGGCGCTGGTCGCACTGGTGACCGCCCTGCACCTGCACGGGCGCGAGGCGCGGGGAGGGGGCGCGGCGGGACTGGCGGATACGGGCGCCGGGCGTGCCTGAGTGCGATATCCATGTCTGGCTGCTTCACCTCGACCAGGCATGGGCCTCCCCGGATCAGCTGAGTCCGGACGAGCAGGCACGGGCGCGCCGCTACCAATGCCGGCATGCGCGCCACAGCTTCGTGCAGACCCGCGCCGCCCTGCGCCAGGTGCTGGGCCACTGCCTTGGCCTGCCACCGCTGGCCATCGGCCTGGAGGAAGGCCATCACGGCAAGCCCCGTCTGGCCGCTTCTCTCCCTCGTCTGGAGTTCAATGTCAGCCACAGTGGCCAACTGGCGCTGATCGCGCTGGGCAGGACGCCGCTGGGTGTCGATCTGGAGCATCTGGATCGCCCGCTGGACTGGCGCGAACTGGCGCCGGCCTGCTGCCATCCGGACGAGTTGCCGGTATTGCGCCGGATGCCGGACCCCGACGGTCACCGCCAGTTCCTGCGCCTGTGGACGCTCAGGGAAGCCTATGTGAAGGGCACGGGTGAAGGTCTGAGCCAGTCACCCGCAGACATCCGCCTCGAATACGGTGACGCCGCATGGCGCGTCGCCGGGGATGCCGGCTGGCATCTGCATGCCCTGACGCTGCCCGGCGGCTATGTGGGCAGTCTCGCCGCTACCATGAAAAACCCGGTCGTCAGGCTGAAAGCGCTGACTGCGACGCCATGGTGACGCGGTACCACGGGCGCTGATGCGCGTTTATTGCCTTGCTGGTCACGACAATCGGCGCAGCCGGATACATATGGCGTCCTATCGCTCCGGGAAGCAATCGGGGTGGTCTGGAATTTGTCGGCGCCTTTCGTTTCGGTCGCGCTGAATCAGCGGGCGTTTCCGTATTTGCACGATGGCAGAATGAATATTGAAACCTGATGGGTACGGATGAGGCCCCGGGATAATAATCATTCCCGACCTGCCGCCATTGCTGATTGATAACCGGATACCAGAACGGGGAAGATTTGCTATTGCGCGGCGCAGCCTGTCGTTTCATTATCCCGAATGAGCCAGCACGGCCTGTATCGCCGATGTGCTTGAACTGACGGACATCGGGAAGACCAGTGATGATTCCAGAAATCTGGCCCGCTGCCTGCCGCTCACGGGAAAGCCGGTCAGCCTGTTTTCTGTACTGTCGTTTACCTGTTTATTCAGGGAATGACTTGAATTTATTCGAAAATTACTGGAAATACAGATGTTTGCGAGCATGAGCCTCAAAAAGAGAATGATCGGGATCGGGCTGGTCGCCCTGGCTGGATTACTGGTGCTGGGCGTGTGGTCCGCTCTTCATGAGCGCTCCAAAACCTATGATGAGCGGATGGTCATGCTCAAGTCATTAGTTGAATCGGCTCGTAGCCAGGTTGGGTATTACCAGGGACTGGAAAAGAAAGGGAAGCTTTCAGCTCAGCAGGCCAGGGATCAGGCTCGCGAAGCTTTGCGTGCCACCAAATTCCAGGGTGACAATTATTTCTTCATTTACACCTACGATGGCATCACGGTATTGCTTCCGCCTTCTCCGGAAAAAGAAGGTCAGTCAAGAATTGACGTAAAAGATGCCAAGGGTGTGCCTCTGATTCGCAATATTGTTGCGGCAGGGCGTGCAGGTGGAGATTTTACCGCCTACGACTATCCGCGCGCCGGTCAGACCGAAGCGTCGCCGAAAATGGCCTATGCCACCAATATCGATGGATGGAACTGGGTTATCGGTGCCGGCTTGTATGTTGACGATATCGATGCCGCATTTCGCCACAGCCTGCTCATGTTTGGCGTGGTGATCCTTGTTCTTGCCGTGGCGGTATTCGGGGTCATCCTGTTCATTTCGCAATCCGTCCTTCGCCAGCTGGGGGGCGAGCCGGTACACGCCATGCAGGTAATGAAGCAGGTGGCGGGCGGGGACCTCACTGTCGAATTGAAGACCGCCCGCAATGACAGTCTGCTGGCCGAACTCAATGGCCTGATTCAGGCATTGCGCAGCCTGATTGCCGAGATCCACTCCGGTGCCGAGCATATCTCCACGGCCTCCCGGCATATTCGCGCATCCAGCAGCACCGTTGCCGAGGCGGCCACCAGCCAGGTAGCCTCCACCCAGGGCATGGCTGCGGCCATGGAAGAACTGACCGTCAGCATTTCCCACATTTCGGACAATGCTTCCGAGACCGAGCAGTTCGCCAATACCACGGTCAACGCGGCGGCACTGGGTGAAAAGCAGGTCAATGCGGCGGTCGCCAGCATGGGGATGCTCAGTGCGGCGATTCACGAAGCGGTAGAGCGCATCAATGGTCTCGACCATCGCGCCCGGGAGGTCGGCTCCATTGCTGCCACCATCAAGGACATTGCCGATCAGACCAATCTGCTGGCCCTGAATGCGGCGATCGAAGCCGCACGAGCGGGCGAGACCGGCCGTGGCTTCGCCGTTGTCGCGGACGAAGTGCGCAAGCTGGCCGAACGCACGTCGTCAGCCACGAGCGAGATCGAGCGCACCCTGTCTGCCATCCAGACCGAAACGGAAGGCGCCGTCGGCGCCATGCATCATGCGGCGACCCAGGCCGATCACAGCGTTGGTGAGGTGAGTCAGTCCGCCGATGTGCTCAAGAAAATTGCCGATGGCGCCGCCCAGGCCAGTCAGCTGGTTGCCGATGTGGCCAGCGCAGCGCGGGAACAGCGCTCGGCAAGCAACTCGCTGGCCCAGCAGGTCGAGAATATCGCCCAGGCGGCAGAGGAGACCAGCGGCAGCATGACCGCTACGGCGACGTCGGCCAGCGAGCTGGAACAAGTCGCCACCACCTTGCACCGCGCCGTACGCCGTTTCCAGTGTTGACGAACCGGCAGGCTGCCCGCAACGGGCAGCCTGCCGGCCGTCAGGGAATCCGGGCCGGACAGGGGAGCGAATCAGGCACGCCACCGCCAGGATTCAAGTCCGCCTTGCCGTCAGGAGGGCGGTCAGCCCTTCGACTGCCTGTTCGTACGGGACCGTCGAGCTGGCCGCGCGGGCTAGCACATACCCGCCCTGGCGCACCGCAAGCACGGTAGCCGCCAGCAGCCGCGGATCAAGTCCCTGCTGCAGCTGACCGCCAGCCTGCGCCTCCTGAAGCAAGCCGGTCAGGCGTGTGCTGATCCAGGCGAAAGTGTCCTCCAGCGGTTTGCGCAGGCTGTGGTCGGCCACCACTTCAGGGTCGGCCGCCAGCCGGCCGATGCGACAGCCCTTGAGAATATCCCGCTCCAGACGGAGGTAGGCCAGCACCCGGTCAAGCGGATCTCCGGGACCATCGAGCAACTGCCGGACTTCCTCAATCAACTCGGCTGCGGAGCGTTCCTCGGCAGCCTGTGCAAGCGCCGCTTTGGATCGAAAATGGTGATACATGCTGCCCTGACCGACGCCCGCCTGTTCCTGAATGGCGCGCGGACTGGTGCCTGCATAGCCGCGCTCCCACAGCAGTGCCTGGGTTGTCTCGATCAGTCTGTCCAGTGATGTGCTCATGGCGTGATTGTACCTACTGGTATGTTTCTGTGCTACATTGCTGCGTACATACCAGTAGGTACAGACAGGGGCGCGCATGGAAATTTCAACTCACTCACCACGACTGGCACAGGCGGGCCGTGCGGGAAACAGGGCATGGGGACTGGTGGCCATCTGTGCCGGCATGTTCATGGTCACGTTCGACGGCGTTGCACTGAATCTGGCACTGCCCACGATCCGGCACGAGTTCAATGGCTCCGTGTCGCAACTGGAGTGGCTCGTGACAGCCTATACCTTGCCGCTGGCCAGCCTTTTGCTGACGACAGGCGTGCTGGGGGACCGCTGGGGCGCGCGGCGGCTGTTTATCGGTTCGCTGCTGGCGTTTGCCCTGACTTCCCTGCTGTGCGCCCTGAGTTTGTCGCTGCCGCAACTGATCGCCTCCCGCATGCTGCAGGGCATGGCCGCGGCAGGCCTGCTGCCGATGGTGCTGTCGCTGGTTGCCAAGAGCTGGCAGAACCCGGCCGAACGCGCCCGTGCCGTGAACACCCTGGCAATCGCAGGCAGCGTCGCCATCGTCGTTGGCCCCTTTGGTGGGGGCCTGATGACACAAGTCCTCGGCTGGCCCTCGATCTTTCTGATCAATCTGCCCATTGGCCTGCTGGGGGCCTGGCTGGCATACCGCCATCTGGAACAGACGCCGCGGCGGCGTACACCGCTGGATTTGCCTGGTGCTGCCGTCGGTACGCTGGCGCTGACAGCCCTGATGGCCGGCCTGATCGAAAGCAACACGCTGGGACGCACGCATCCACTGGTTCTTGGTCTGGTTGCCGGGGGCATTGCGGGCATCCTGGCATTCATCCGCATCGAGAAGCGTGTTCGGCATCCGGTGTTGCCACTGGCCCTGTTCCACAACCGGGCATTTGGCGCTGCCGTGGCAGGAGGATTTGCTTTCCAGTTCAGCTGCTATGGGCTGCTGTTCATGCTGGCGATTTTTGTCCAGCAGGCGTGGCAGGTCACGCCCCTGCAGGCCGGCTTGCTGCTGCTGCCATTCGCTATCGCCTTGATCCTGACCACACTGATGCTCAATCCCTGGCTGCTGAAGCGCGGAGCACGCTGGATGTTGTGGGTTGGCAGCGCCTGGGCCTCGGCGGGCGGCATCATCATGCTGGGAATGTCGACGCCCGGGACCTGGCCGGTGCTGGTGCTGGGCACGGTGGTGATTGCCATTGGCACCGGCATCTACTCGCCCACGTTGAATGTGGTGGCGACCACGACAGTTGATCCGGCCTGTGCAGGCCTGGCCTCCGGGGTCTACAACACGTCCCGCCAGATCGGCATGGCCATGGGGATCGCCATCCTGGGGTCCCTGGTGGGCGGTACCGTACCTGCGCTGGCCGGGCTGCGGGCCGGACTTCTGCTGGTCATCGCCTGCCTGCTCAGCATTGTGGTACTGACACGACGCTATATCCGGGAGTGAGGCGGACTGACCGTATGACTTGTGGCTTTCCGGCGAACCCGCACGTTTCTGATCCTCGATGTTGAAGATCATCATTGCGGTAGCTGGCTACGATCGTGGGCCGCACTGCATTGCCCGCGGCAAATGCCGATGGGCGCCCGGGAGGGGCTTTGCCTGCAGCCTGAACGGGTCCTTGCCCTGCCGGCTGTTGATGCCTGCCGTGACGAACAGGGTCGGGCCATCGTCGCTGCAATGGCCAACCGGATAAAAAATAATGGCTTCCTAATTTCTGTCGGATAGGATGTGAAAATTCTCAAAATGGTAGGTGCTTGATGGTGCAGAAAAAGGATGACATTTTTCTGACGGTGGACGGGCGCAGGGCCGCTGCCGAAGAAGAAAAAGCAAGGCAGCTTGCGCTGGGAATCACCAGCTACCGGTGGTCGAGCAGTAACGACGAGGGTGTGTGCGAACGCTGCATGGTCAACTACGGCAAGGTCTTTCGCTGGGATGATCCCCCGCCGACCGGCCACCCCGGTGAAGGGAAATTCTGCTCGCGCAAAGAAGGCTGTCGTTGCATCGCGATTCCGGTTTTCAGCCAGGGCTGATGCCGCAGGGCTGATTTCGGCCGGGCCGGTGTCTTTCCGGATTGACCGGCTCATGGCTGACGTTTCCGTCTGCGCATGAGTGTGGCCGGGTCATATCACGAACGGATAATGAAAACGCCAGCGTCATGATTCCTGTGCTGCGCCGACAATCAGGCCAGGGCGCCGGCTGACGTCCCTGACCCGATGTCGTGATGGCCATGGCGCCGGATCAGAACATCCAGCGTGCCTTGACCGAGGCGGTCAGGTTGGTGAAGCCCTCACGGAACTTGATGTCGTAGCGCGCCGACAGCTCCAGCGAGTCATTGACCTTGTTCACCAGCCCCAGCCCGCCGCGACCCAGCCACTTGCTCGGTTCGATGCCCTTGGTGGTGAATGCGGCCGATGGCGTGCCGGCAAAGGCGGAGACGATGCTCGACTGCTTGCCGAGAAGGTCGTAGCCGGCGCCGAGGTTCGCCACCAGCGTCGTGCGTTCGTTCAGCGTCTGCGACAGTTTGCCGTCCACACCGACAATCAGTTCCTCGGCCCGGTTGCTGTCCACGTTCAGGTTCAGCACGCCGGCACCGGTTTCGGTGTAGCCCTTGTCGCGGATCACCGTGTAGTCGGCACGCAGCGACGGAGTGAACGAGGTGCGTTCGCTCAGTGCCAGGGTGTGGGCCAGTCCGGCGCCGATGTGCGCACTCCAGCTGTTGTAATCCGATTTCGCCGTGCGGCTCAGCCCGCCGAAGGCGATCTGGCGCTCGCCACTGGTACGGTGCGCGCCGACATCGGCCTGGACGTTCAGGTCGGTGGCTTCGCTGAGGCTGTGGCTGTCGTAAACGACCAGCTGGTAGGTGTCGACGTCCGCCCGCTGCTGCGCCGCGCTGTCCTTGCCGTCGACCTTGCTGCTGGCGTAGGCCACCGCCACGCCGAGGCGACTGGCGGCGTTCAGTTCGGTGTCGGCCCCGACCACCATGCCGTAGGTTTTGGCCGTGTAGCCGCTGGCGCCGTCCTTGTCGGCCTGATCGGCCCAGCTGCCGAACGGTCGGGCCCAGCCCCGGCGGTCGGTAAAGAACTCGTCGCCGGACGAGCGGCCGTGCTGGCCTGGGCCGCACCGGCGGTCAGCAGCGGCAGGGTCTGGCTGACGGCACGGGACACGTCGTGCTCGCTGCCGAGCTGGCCCAGGGCGGTAATGACGGCGGTCGCGCCGAGCGCCGGATTGTTGTCATGGTTTCTGGCACGAAATTCAGTGTGTCGGAGTGGATGCCATAGGCCTTGCGGTTTTTCCGCCCTTGTTGTTGCTTGCCGTGACGGTGCCGTTGTTGGTCAGTGTCTTGCCGGTACCCACATTCCCGTTGGCGCCGGCGAGTGCCGAGTAGGTGATCGCGGCCCCGTTGGCCTGGTTGACGCTGGCGCCGTCCGAAACCGTGCAGTCGTAGGTATCGGTGCCAAGATTGCTGTCGCTCGCGATGGCGCCACATGAGGCTGGCGTGGCCAGCGCCGTCGGCACGTACATGAGGCTGGCAATGGCAAGCAGCACGGCGGCGTGGCTGGCCTTCGGTTTCCAGCGGGGGAGGGCGTGGAGAGACGGCATGAACGGGTAGTCCTTGTTGATTGCAATGCATTGGATACGGACGGCAGGCAGGCAGCGCGAAGCGGGATGACGGTCGGATTTCCGGGAGGGGAACTGGCGTTGCGCCATCCTGAAACGTGCCGGTTCCGGATAAAACCGTCGATACCGGCCCTGCCATGTCATACGGTCACGCCATCCGGCTCGTGGCCGTCCGGTGCATTGATGCATCTTCATGATTTTCATGAAGAGTATAAGGACGTGCGGAAGGCTGAAACTGAGCAAATCTGAAAAGTTTCATCACATTTGCATGGATGCTGCCAATGCCAGCCGGTGCCCGTTCATGCCGGTAAATCCGGCTTGTATAATAAAAAACTTATTAAGTTTTTCTAATGATAATTAATAACGTTTAATTTGTCTTATCTTGAGACCGCCGGCACAGTGCAGTTGCCAAGGGATGTCCTTGCCAACTGCAAATGGAGCCATGTCAAAAATGAAAAATCTCAATGGTCTGGTTTATGAACTGTGCCGGCTTTGCCATATCGCCGGGCGTTCCCGGGTGAAACCGAAAACCCCGCAATCCGTCAGGGCAATGCGCTGATCCGTGACCGGTCGTCGTCCCGCTCAGCGTATCGTTGCCTGCGGATGCAGTTCGGCCACGCTCATGGTGAATATCAGCCCGGCGTCGCCTTCATTCGCATAGTGATGGGGCACGTCGGTTCTGGCGACGGCGGAACAGCCCGCGGGAACGATCAGCTCGGTCTTGCCCACTCTGACCGTCAACTGCCCCTGCTCGACATGGAACAGCTCGAAAGTCCCTTGCGGATGCCCGGGCGATTCAAACCGCTCGCCCGGCGGCATCGCCCAGCGCCACAGCTCGATCATGTTCGGCCCGCTGGTCCCGGCCAGCAGACGCGCGGTGCCTCCGCCGGGACCGGTCCACAGCGTCGGGATGTGTTCTGCTTCGATCAGGTGCACGGGAGGGGCACTGGCCACGTTCACGATATCCGCTACCGACATGCCAAGCGCCGCAGCAATCTTGCACAGGATGGCGATGCTGGGGTTGGCGGCGGATTTTTCGATCTCGACCAGCATGCCCTTGCTGACGCCGGCGCGGCGCGAAAGTTCGTCCAGGGAAAGCTTCTGCTGCTTCCTGTGTGCCTTGAGCCTGGCGGAGACTGCCTCGCTGACCGTCTGGACATCGGCGCCGGAATCGGTCGGTATATTGACTTTTTTGGTCATTGGTCGTTAGCATGGAATAAATAAGTCACTAAAGGATTCTCCGATGCGCTCCGTCATGCCGTCAATCGATCCGGATATCGCCAGCCTCGCCCCCGGCTTCCGGGCTCTCAGCATCAGTGTCGAGGCGACACCCATCGTCAATCCCGGCGTTGCTGCCGATGCGCTGCGCCGGGCCTGCCAGTCGCTGACCACCGGCGGTGCTGCCTGGGCAGAAGCCCACCTGCAGGCCTGGGCGGAGGTGTTCCGGCAGTTCGGCGCCAAGCCGCAGCGGACCCCGTGCTCCGCCGAAGCCTTGCGCAAGCGGGTGCTGCGGGATGGCAGCATGCCAAGTATTGACCCCATTGTTGATCTGTATAACGCCATCAGCATTGAGTATGCGATTCCTGTCGGCGGCGAGAATTTTGCCGCCTATGCCGGCGCCCCCCGGCTGGCCATTGCGGATGGCACGGAGCTGTTCGACACCATGAAGGACGGGGCACCGGCACATGAAAACCCCGAGGTCGGGGAAGTCGTGTGGCGGGACGACATCGGGGTGACCTGCCGGCGCTGGAACTGGCGGCAGGGGGTCAGGACCAGGCTGGGGGCCGACGCCACGCAGATGTGGTTCATTCTGGAAAGCCTGCCGGCCATGCCACTGGCCGCGCTGCATGAAGCCGGCGACCAGCTGACCCGGGGCCTGCTGGAGATGATGCCTGGTGCGGTGATTGAATCCACGCTGATCGGCTTCGACCCGCGATAACACCGCCGGATCCCTCCGCCCCGATGACGGTTCGTCGGGGCGGTCATGCCTTGTGTCGTCCATCCCGTCCTGGGAGCCCCATGTATCTGCCCGCCCGCTTCAATGAGCCCGACACCGATGCCCTGCATGAATGCATGATCCGGCATCCGCTCGGGACTCTGATTACGCATGGCCGCAATGGCCTGGACGCCAACGCCATTCCGTTCGAGCTGGTGGCTGGCGAAGGGGCGTCCGGCGTGCTGAAAGCGCATATTGCCCGCGCCAACCCGCTATGGCAGGACCTCCGGGACGGTGATCCGGTGCTGGTGGTTTTTCAGGCTGGCGATGCGTATGTCTCGCCAGGCTGGTATCCGACCAAGCTCGAGTCGCACCGACAAGTTCCGACCTGGAATTACATCGTGGTCCATGCGCATGGACACATCCGTTTTCATGATGACGAGACATTTGTCAGGGGCGTGGTGGCCAGGCTGACCCGGGCACGCGAAGCCTCGCAGCCCAGCCCGTGGAAGATGGGTGATGGTCCGAAAGACTATATCGATGCGCTGCTGAGACGGATCGTCGGGCTGCAGATCGACATTACCCGCCTGGTGGGCAAAAGCAAACTTGGGCAGGACGAGGTGGCGCGGGACATCTGCGGTGCCGGCCATGCGCTCAGGGCTTGCGGACAGCATGAAATCGGCGATGCCATGCTGGCCAGGGCAGAAGACAAGGCCGCGCCGCTTCCTTCCCCCCGACCGCCCCCCCTTCCGTGACGGCCCGGTGATCCGGACACCTGCCGTCGTCCGGTCATTCTCACGCCCGTACATCGCTTTTTATCCCCCGACCTTTCCGGGCTGGGGGATTGGGCTATAAATGCTTGTGCTGCACAAATCCGAAAGCATCGGACAGCGGCATGGATTATGTCGTGTTGCTACTTGAGCGCTAATTTATCTCCGGTATACCGATTGAGGGATACATGGAAGACCCCGGCAGACAGTCGAGCCGGGCTCTCTGAACCGGAATTCAGGTTTTGCCACCCGCGGGGGTGAGTATCTCCGGTTTCGTCGACCGGGACCGGGAAGAATGACGACCGGCAACAGGCAGGGCATGCCGGCATGGTGGCTGGCTGCTGCAGCGCGCACTAATCCAAGAGAGTGAAGGCCACGATGAGCTGGTTAAAGGAAAAAGTCGGTAAGGTCAGCCTGCAATCCGTGCAGGGACGCATTGCCCTCGCTGCGGGCGGGGCACTGGTCATCAGCTCGGCCACGCTGCTTGCCGTCAATATCGGGTCGGCAATGATGACGCAAACCATGGTCAGCAGCCGCACCAACGAGTTGATGCGCAGTGAAGCGGAAGCCAAATTGCGCAATCTGGCCTCGGCCCAGGCCGGTGCGATCCAGGCGCGTTTCGATCTGGCTCTCGATGCGGCACGCACCATGGCCCATACCTTTTCCCTGGCCAGGAGCAGTGTGCCGATGGGGCGCGTGCAGTTGAACGCCATTTTGCACAATGTGCTGGTCAACAATCCGGAATTCAACGGAACCTATTCCTGCTGGGAACCCAACGCCGTCGATGGCAACGATGCCCAGCACACCGGTAGCGGCAATGGCAATAATGCCCAGACCGGGCGATTCACTCCGTACTTTACCCGTAATGGCAGTGGCACTATTGCCGTACAGCCATTGGTTGAATATGACTCCGATGCAGCCCACGTAAATGGCGTGCCCAAGGGCGGCTGGTATACCGGCCCCAGAACGACGGGGCAGGAAAGCGTGCTTGGCCCCTTGCCGTATGTGGTGCAGGGGAAAAGCGTGTTTCTGGCCACCATGTCGGTACCGATCATGGTGAACGGGAAATTCGCCGGGGTGGCGGGGGCCGACTACAACCTCGACTTCGTACAGAAAATCAGCCAGGAGACCAACAAGTCCCTGTATGAAGGCAAGGGCCGGCTGCTGATTCTCAGTGATCGCGGGCTGGTGGTCGCGGACAGTGCCAGCCCGGAAAGCATCGGCAAGCCGTTCACGTCCGGTGCCGGGGAACAGCATGCGGCCGCGCTGCTTGATGACATCAAGGCCGGCAACGCGAAAACCTGGGTGGACGATGCCTCGCAGTCCATCAATGCCATGGCGCCGATTCCGCTTGGCAAGACGGGCAAGCCGTGGGCGGTCCTGATCCAGGTGCCGAAGGATGTGGCGCTGGCCGAAGTCAACAGCCTGAACAGCGAAGTGAAGGCACGTTCCATTTTTGCCACCCTGCTGCAGATTGGTGCCGGCATCGGCATCATCCTGCTTGCCAGCCTGTTCCTGTGGCGGATGTCTGCCAGGATCGCCCGTCCGATCCGGAAAGCGGCTGATATGGCGAAAAGCATCGAGTATGGCGTCTTTGATACCCGGCTTGCCGTCGAATCGAATGATGAGGTCGGCAAGCTGGCCTCGGCATTGAACAGCATGGGCGACAGCCTGCAGGAGAAGGTCAACCTTGCCGAGCAGATCAGCGAGGGCAATCTGAACTGCCAGGTGAACCTGACTTCGCCCTCCGACCAGCTCGGCATCTCGCTGAAGAAGATGGTCGACAACCTGAACCGGATGGTCGGCAATCTGCAAACGGAAGCCAAGGCCATCGACAACAATGCGAAGGACATGTCGGTGCTGAGTCAGGAACTGTCCGAAGGGGCGGGCAGCTCGGCCGCCTCGATCGAGCAGGTCAGTACGGCCATGGCGCAGATCAGTTCGCAGACCAAGAGCAATGCCGACAATGCCAACCGGGCGAAAACCATTTCCCAGACCTCCCGCACTGCGGCGGTCACCGGTGCGCGCGACATGGACGAGATGCTGACGGCCATGCAGGAGATCAAGTCGTCCGGAGACAATATCGCCGCCATCATCCAGACCATCAACGACATTACCGCGCAGACCAACCTGCTGGCCCTCAATGCCGCCATTGAGGCGGCACGGGCAGGCGAGACCGGTCGCGGCTTTGCCGTGGTGGCCGACGAAGTGCGTTCGCTGGCGACGCGCAGTGCCAACGCGGCACAGAAAGTCACCGAGCTGGTCAAGTCTTCCAGCGTGAAAACGGCCGTCGGCGTCGAGACGGCAAACAAGACTGCGGACTCGCTCAAGCAGATTGTGACCAGCGCGGAAGAGCTGTCCTTGCTGGTCGACGGGATCTCGCTGGCCTCGCAGGAGCAGGTGGTGGGGATCGACGAGATTACCCAGGGGATGAACCAGATCGACAACGATACGCAGGCGGTCAGCCAGCATGCCGAGCAGTGTGCGGCGACGGCCGTTCAGCTGACCTCGCAGGCAAAGCTCGTGCATGACCTGATCAAGCACTATCGCGTCAAGGCATAAGGGTCTGAAACGACCGTTGTCGATGGCCATGAAGAAGAGATCCTGCACTGGCAGGATCTCTTTCTTTTTTGCAACCCGTCGGCAGTTTGCTAGCGACGTCCTTCCATGACCATGCGCACGGCCAGACCGGCCAGCACCGTGCCCATCAGCCAGCGCTGCACCGTCTGCCACAGCGGCCGGCCGGCGAGAAACCCGGCGATGGAGCCCGCCATGACCGCAATCAGGGCATTGACGCTGACGCTGATGACGATCTGGGTGAAGCCCAGCGCAAGGGATTGCTGCAGCACGCTGCCATGTCCTTCGGGGCTGATGAACTGCGGCAGCAGCGACAGGTACATCACGGCAATCTTGGGATTCAGCAGATTGGTGACAAAGCCCATCATGAACAGCTTGCGCGGGCTGTCCGCCGGCAGATCGCGGACCTGGAACGGCGAGCGGCCGCCGGGCCTGACCGCCTGCCAGGCCAGATAGAGCAGATACAGCGCCCCGCCGAGGCGCAATGCGTCATACGCATACGGGACGGCCAGCACGAGCGCGGTAATGCCCAGTGCGGCACACAGCATGTAGACCACGAAGCCCAGCGCGACACCCCCGAGGGAAATCAGCCCGGCCATGCGTCCCTGGCAGATCGAGCGCGAGATCAGATAGATCATGTTCGGCCCGGGCGTGAGCACCATGCCGAGCGAGACAAGACCGAAGGCAAGCAGACTGGAGAATTCCGGCATCGGGGCGCAGTCCTGTTGAAATGAGGGGACAGAGAGCGGGCAACACCGGAGCAGTATATTTCAGCCGCGGCCGCCATGACATCCGCAGGGGGCAACGCGTGGAGATGCCCGGAGACCGCCACCGCCGGCATGGCGATGGCGTGGCCTGCATGTCAGGCCTGTCCGTCGGACAACGTGGCCATGTCGATCACGAAGCGATAGCGCACGTCGGCTTTTTCCATGCGCTCAAAGGCATCGTTGATCTGGTCCATGCGGATCATTTCGCAGTCCGGCAGGATGTTCTTCTTCGCGCAGAAGTCGAGCAGTTCCTGGGTTTCACGGATGCCGCCGATCGGGGAGCCCGCAACACGGCGGCGACCGAGCAGCAGCGGAACGGTATTGGTTTCCGCCATCGGGCCCACCTGGCCGACGATGACCAGGGTACCGTCCACGTCGAGCAGCGGCAGGTAGGGGTCCAGGCTGTGCTTGACCGGCACGGTATCGACGATCAGGTCGAAGCCGTTGGCCGCCTTGTTCATGGCCCCGGCATCGGTGGACACCAGCAGACGATCGGCGCCCAGCGCCAGCGCATCGGCTTCCTTGCCGTTGCTGCGGCTCAGTACGGTCACGTCGGCGCCAAGGCCGACCGCCAGCTTGACCGCCATGTGGCCGAGCCCGCCCAGCCCGATCACGCCAACCCGGCTGCCCGGGCCCACATTCCAGGTGCGCAGCGGCGAATAGGTCGTGATGCCCGCACACAGCAGCGGTGCGGTTCTGGCCAGATCAAGGCCGTCGGGCACGCGCAGGCAGAAGGCTTCCCGTACCACCAGATGCTTGGCATAGCCGCCCTGGGTCGGTTCGCCGGTATGGCGGTCGTGGCCGCAGTAGGTGCCGGTATGACCTTCGCGGCACAGTTGTTCCTCACCGTTGTGACACTGGTCGCATTCCTGGCAACTGTCGACCATGCAGCCGACGGCCACGTGGTCGCCGATCTGGTAGCGCGTCACCTGTGAGCCGGTGGCGGTCACCCGGCCGACAATCTCGTGACCGGGCACGATCGGGTAATAGCTCCAGCCCCAGTCGTTGTGCGCGGTGTGCAGGTCGGAGTGACACACGCCGCAGTAGAGGATTTCCATGGCGACGTCATCCGGTCGCAATGCCCGGCGCTCGAACGTCAGGGGTGCCAGCGGAGAATCCGGGCTGTAAGCAGCATAACCAATGGTTTTCATGACAAAACTCCGGTGAAACAGGGGGGCAGTATACGGGGCGGCGGCCGGAGAACCGGCTGCCGACGGGCAGGGAGGGGAACTTGACTGACGGCCATCATAGGGGACCATCAGGTTTTGATTAAGCCCGCGAGAGCGCATGCATTAGTGAATGAAATTCATGAATTGCGGGGCGGCGGGCCGGCAAGCATACCCGCAAAAAAAAACCCCGGTCGATGACCGGGGTGAGTGGCGCGGCAGTGACAGGGAGATCACCGCCTGCTACCAGGAGATCATGGCCTGTCGGGCATTTACAGGCGGAACTGCCCGACCAGTGCCTTCAACTGCTTGCCGTGCTCGGCCAGCTGACGGATGGTGTCGACCACCGTTTCCACCTGGCAGCTGGTCTGCTGGGCGGCAACATTGATGTGCTCGGCGCTGCGCGCCATGTCACTGGTCGCTGTGCTCTGCTCCTTGGTTGACGCCGAGATTTCCTTGACCCGCGCCACGACGGCTTCGGTGCTGAGGCGGATCTGCTCGATCTTGCCGGCGGCTTCCTGTGACGAACCGACGCTGGACTCGACCCGGGTGTGCGTCGCCAGCGCGAAGTCGATCGCCTGCTGGGTCTGCTCCGCCATCTTGTCGATCATGCGCGAGATCTCGACCGTGGCATTGGCCGAGTGTTCGGCCAGCTTGCGCACTTCGTCGGCCACCACGGCGAAGCCGCGACCGTGCTCGCCGGCTCGTGCCGCTTCGATCGCCGCGTTCAGCGCCAGCAGATTGGTCTGGTCGGCGATGCTGCGGATCACGTTGACGATGCCGCGAACTTCTTCGGACTGGCTGGCCAGCCCGCGCATTTCGTTCTGCAGCTTGCCGACTGTTTCCACCACCATGCCGATTTCCTGCGCCACGCTGTTCATCAGTTCGTGCGATTCGACCGAGTGCTGGTTCGACTGCAGCACCAGGGCGTCGGTTTCTTCCGCGCTGTCGGCAATATGGTTGATGCTGACGGTGATCTCCTCGATCGTTGCGGCCGTCGACGAGATTTCCTCGGTCTGGTTGCGCGAATCGCTGGCAATCCGGTCGGCTGCACCGTGCAGCTGCTGGACATCGGTCGCCATGTCTTCGGCATGGCTGCGCACGGTCACGAACATGTCGTGCAGTGTTCCCATGAACTCGTTGAACGCGGTCGCAATCTGGCCCACCTCGTCCTGGCTCCTGACCGGCAGCTTGACCGTCAGGTCACCCTGACCGGACGCCACGCTGCGCATGGTGTCGCGCAGCACGCCCAGCCCGGCCATCATCCGCGTCACGCCGACAAATACCACCAGTGCCGCCAGCAGCAGGCCGCCAAGCACCAGGCCGAGCAGCAGTCCGACGGTCGCATTCACCTCGGCCGTCGCGGCCGCCATCGGCACCATCACGCCGAGATACCAGCCGGTCTTGCCGACCGGACGCAGGCTGCTCAGAAAGTGTTCGCCGTTCAGCGCGACATCCTGGTACGAACCATCCTTGCTGGCGCCGGCAAAGTCATAACCCGGCACGACTTCGCTGATTTTCTTCAGCCCGGAATCCTTCTGCGGGTGGGCAATCACCAGCCCGTCCTCGGTGACCAGGAAGGCGTAGCCGTCACCGGGCAATTTGGCGGTCGTGACTTCGTCCACCACGCGCTGCAGCGTCACGTCGGCGCCGGCAACGGCGATGACCTTGCCGTTTTCACGTCGGGCCTGGGCGAAGGTGATGATCGGACGCCTGGTCGCGGCATCAATATAAGGCGGGGTCGCGATCGGTCCCTGCGACGCGATCGCCGCCACATACCACGGCCGTCCGGTCGGGTCGTAGCCGGCGGGCACCGGCGGCGTCTTGCTGGACTGGGTCATGGTCTTGTCGGGCTGGCCGACGTAGGCATCGTCGAAATGGCCGGCTTCCAGCGTCTGGTCGAGCACCGGATGCAGGTCGCCCTGGCCGAAGCGCGCCAGCGTCGCCGCCATCACCTGCTGGCGGGAATTGACCCACTCGGTGACAAAACTGACCTTGTTGCTGGCTGCCTGGTCGATCTCGCCATGCACGCTGGACAGCAGCGCGCTGCTCATCTTGCTGTAGACGACCACGCAAAAGAGGATGGACAGCAGCGTTATGATCAGAATGACAAACGCCACCATTTTGCTGCGTAGAGATTTCATCGGATTTCCCTCTTTATCTTGTGCGGAGCACCGCTCCCGGTTTCCCGATATCGCCGGCATGTGGCAAAGAGCGGGGGCGGGGGGGCTGTTGATTGAATTTGTTATTGATGTTGCAATCAATTTCCGCTGTTTTATTCATTCTGAATCAATCAAATGGCGAGCAATGGCAATGCAGAAATGGAAAAATGTTTTCAGCGTTATGTCATCGCCTGCATGACGCACGTGCTTGAGTAAACCCTCTGTACCTGTCAAGCCTGCCAGGGCAGTTTACGTCTTTTGCGTGTTGTATGGCATAGAATGCGATGCAAATCTTAGGACAAACACAGCGCATGAAATCCTTTCCATAAAATAACGTTAAAAAATTTTCATTCAACAGATTGCCAAATGAAAGATCAGTTATTTTTGATAAAAACCGTATTGGATTATTCCGTTGTCAGCGGAACGGTCAATATGAATGACATGTTTTTTCTGCGGACGGGAAGCAGGGCGGGGTGAGGCCCTGCTGATGGCGCGGAGCACGCAGTGGGATGTGATCAATGATCCGGCCGGCAGCACCCGCTATGTGGCCTGGGTGCTGGTCTTCGACGATGAACTGGTACGCGGGCTGACCGCAGCTGGTCGCAAAAGCCGTCTGTGTCGAGCCAGCCTATGGTCGGTTTCATGGTTCATGCCAGCGAGCTGGGGCAGGCGAGCCTGGAGTTTGCCTGCGGCCGTTGAGGCGTGACGGGTGGGGCCTTGCCCGGTGAGTGTGAACGGCTGTGGTTCTGCCGGAATGACGTTGCGGTTGCCTGTGCGTTTCCTATTTCACCTTTGTGAATTCGGTCACGACTTGCGCACTGGGCTCGTTCTTTGTCGGCACGTCGGGGACATTCAATGTGTCCTTGCAGAATGTCGGTGTGGTCAATGGTCTGCTGATCGTCAAGGGGATGTTCAGCCCGAATGCGGCGGCTTCACCCGTCAACAGCCTGGACGACATCATCGCCGGGACGCAATCGTCCACCCTCCCTCGCCTGACCGGTGTCAGTCTTGTTGCCGGGCAGCAATACCGCTATCTGGTGCTGCGCGAAGCTGATGCCGACACTGTCGCGTGCGCTGCAGGTGGCCAGCATCGGCAGCCTGACCGGTGCCATGGATCGGGTCGGAACCCGTCTGGAAGGTCTCCGGCTGGCGGACAACGCGGCAGGCGGTACGGCGCGCGGCATGGCCGCCGGGGATGAAACGGCACGCAATGGCGTCTGGGCCAGGACATACAGTCTGCGCGGAAGCCAGAACGAGCGGGACGGTTTCGCCGGCTACGACAGCAAGGGCTGGGGCATTATCGCCGGTGCCGACCACGAGTTCGCACCGGGGCTGGTCGGTGGCGTCGCGCTCAGCTATTCCGACACCTCCGTCGACTACAACGACCAGCTCAGCGGCAACAGCTGCCGGGTCAAGAGCACGCAGCTGTCCGTTTACGGCAGCGTTCCGCAACTGAAGCTGGAATGGAACAAGGTGTCGCAGGACGGCTATACGGAAAGCGGCGGCGGCCCGCTGGCACTGAGTGTGGACTCGAATTCGGCCGAGCGCATGCGCTCCATCCTGGGGGCCCAGCTCAATCACGACACGTCAATCGGCGGGGTCAGGGTCCAGCCGTACGTGAACCTGTTCTGGAATCACGACTTCAAGAATGCCGGTATCGATTCTGGCGCCAGCTTTGTCGGCGGCGGATCGGCATTACCAAGGGCAGCGGCTACACGGCACAGGTCGCCCATGCGACAGCCCGCTGGGCGTTCTGATCCCTGTCGGTGTGTGTGAACAGCCAGACAGAATGACCGGCCCCGGGGCCGGTCATTTTCATTTGCGCTCGCCACCATGAAAAGCGGAGCCATCCCCGGGGCGTTTTCCGCTACGGGTGCGCGGCGCCAAACCCCAGCATATCCAGCGCCGCCAGCAAGGCGTCATTTTCCGCCGGGGTGCCGATGGTGATGCGCAGTTTGTCCCGCAGGCGGTCCTCGTCGAAATAGCGGACGAAAATGCCCTGGGTCCGCAGGCCCTCGAACACGCCCCTGGCACCGCCCCGGCTGTATTCCGGCACGCTGACCAGCAGGAAATTGGTCTGGCTCGGCGCGGACGGCAGCGCGCGTGCCGCCAGCGACTGCGCCATCCGTTGCCGTTCGCTGCGCACCCGCTGTGCCGAGGCCCGCGCCGCGTCGCCGGCTTCGAGTGCGGCGACGGCCAGGCGCTGGGCGATGGCGTCGACGTTGTAGCTGTCCTTGGTCTTGAACATCGGCTCCAGCAGCGAGGCGGCGCCCAGCCCGTAGGCAAAGCGCAGCCCGGCCAGTGAATAGCCCTTGCTCAGGGTCCGCAGCATCAGCAGGTTCTCGTGGCGGGACAGCAGCGGCAGGGTGTTGTGCGCCAGCGCCGGGTCGACGAAGTCGACATAGGCTTCATCGATCAGCAGGACGCCGTTGAACTCGCTGGCCAGCCGGTCGAGTTCCGGCACACTGATCAGCGTGCCGGACGGTGCATGCGGATTGCAGATCAGCAGCAGTGCCACCCCCGCTTCATTCATCTTCCTGCCCAGGTCCGGCGGCAGCGACCAGTCGTCCTGCAGCGGAAGGGCGAAAGTGGGGGAGTCGTGTATTTCCGCCAGCACGCCGTACAGGCCATAACTCGGCCGCACAATCCCGATCGGCTGCCCGGGCTCGACAAACGTACTGATCGCCAGCCGCAGCAGCTCGTCCCCGCCGTTGGTGGCGATGACATTCTGCGGCGACAGGCCATGTACGCTGGCCGCCAGCTCCCGGAAGGCGCGGGCGCTCGGGTGCGGGTAGCGGCGCAATTCATCCGGCTGGACCGATTGCAGCGCCTCGATCACCTGCCGGGCCGGGGGATACGGGTTTTCGTTGGTATTCAGCTTGGCGACGACCCGGCATTCCGGTTGATCTCCCGGGGTGTACCCGGCCGCCCGCCGCACATTCTGTCTTTCATGAGTCATGCGTCTACATCCACTGTCTGTTCAGTCTGGTCGCGAATCCCGGCTATTAATACGCCCCTGAATGTGAATTGCAACCGCCCCCGCTCGTTGCCGAACGGGGGCGGTTGCCCTGCGCCGGCTTACTGGTAGACCGGATGGCGGCGGCACAGCGCCGTGACCTGCTCCCGCACCTGGCGTGCCACCAGATCGCTGTTGCCGGTTTCCAGCGCATCCAGCACGTCGCACAGCCAGCCTGCCAGCTGCTCGCACTCTTCCACGCCAAAGCCGCGGGTGGTGACGGCCGGCGTGCCGATGCGCAGGCCCGACGTCACGAACGGCGAGCGCGGATCATTGGGCACCGAGTTCTTGTTCGCCGTGATATAGGCGTTGCTCAGTGCCGCATCGGCGTCCTTGCCGGTGTACGGCTTGTCGGACAGGTCGATCAGCATCATGTGGTTGTCCGTGCCGCCGGACACAATCTTGTAGCCGCGCTTCTGCAGCAGGGCGGCCATGGCACGGGCATTGGTCACGACCTGCTTCTGGTAGGTCTTGAATTCGGGCGCCAGGGCTTCCTTGAACGCGATGGCCTTGGCGGCGATCAGGTGCATCAGCGGCCCGCCCTGGACCCCGGGGAAGACAGCCGAGTTGAGCTTCTTGTAGAAGTCCTCGTCCTGGCCCCGGGACAGGATCAGGCCGCCGCGCGGGCCGCGCAGGGTCTTGTGGGTGGTGCTGGTCACCACATGGGCATGCGGCAGCGGATTCGGGTATTCGCCGGCCGCGACCAGGCCGGCCACGTGGGCCATGTCCACCCAGAACAGGGCGCCGACCTTGTCGGCAATGGCGCGCATGCGCGCCCAGTCCTTGTAGCGTGAGTAGGCGGAGAAACCGCCGATCAGCATCTTCGGCCGGGTTTCCAGCGCGATGCGTTCCATCTCGTCGTAGTCGATCAGCCCGGTCGCCGGATCGAGGCCGTAGGGGACAATCCTGTAGTGACGGCCGGAGAAGTTGGACGGGTTGCCGTGGGTCAGGTGTCCGCCCTGGGCCAGGTTCATCCCCATCACGGTGTCGCCGGGGCTGACCAGCGCCAGGAACACGGCGGCATTGGCCTGGGCGCCGGCATGCGGCTGGACGTTGACATAATCGCAATCGAACAGTGCCCGGGCCCGCTCGATGGCCAGGCGCTCGGCCACATCGACATACTCGCAGCCGCTGTAATAGCGCTTGCCCGGATAACCCTCGGCATACTTGTTGGTCAGGACAGTGTTCTGGATGGACATCACCAGCGGGCTGGCATAGTTCTCGGACGCGATCAGTTCGACGTGGTTTTCCTGACGGCGTTCTTCGTTGCGCACGGCCTCGGCCAGTTCGGCGTCGAAATCGTCGAGGGTCACGGATTGCTGGTAATACATGTTGACGGGGTCCTGTGGTCGGGATGAAGGAATGGGCTGAAGGGGAGCGGTCGGCGCGGGCAGGTCCATCTGCCGGCGGACATCGCGTATCAGGGTGCTGGCTGCCGCCAGCGTGTCTGTCACCGGTTTGCCCGGCAGGGCCTCGATCAGCCAGGAGCCGATCACGACGGCGTCTGCCGTGTGGGCGACTGCGCGCGCGGTCTGCGCATCGCGGATGCCGAAACCGACGCCGACCGGAAGCCGCACGTGGCGGCGGATGCGCGCCAGCGTGTCCTGAACCTGGGCCATGTCCAGCGTCCGGGTGCCGGTCACGCCATTGACGGACACGCAATAGACATAGCCGCTGGCACATTCGGCAATCTGCCGGATGCGTTGCTCGGTCGACGTCGGGGCAATCAGGAAGATCAGATCCATGCCGTGCCGGCGCAACTGGGTGGCCAGCGCGCCGGACACTTCCGGCGGGTAGTCGACCACCAGCACGCCATCCACGCCGGCCGCCGCCGCGGCCTCGGCAAAGGCGCCCGGACGGCGCAACTGGTCGTAGCGTTCGAGCGGATTGGCGTAGCCCATCAGCACCACTGGCGTGCTGTTGTCGGTGCTGCGGAACTGGCGGACGTGGTTGAGCACCTGCGGCAGGCCAATGCCGGCGAGCAGTGCCTGCTCACTGGACTGCTGGATGGTCGGACCGTCGGCGGACGGATCGGAAAACGGTACGCCCAGCTCGATAATGTCGGCGCCGGCGCTGACCAGCGCATGCATCAGGGTCGGGGTGATGCCGGCCTGCGGATAGCCTGCCGTCACATACGGGATCAGCGCCTGCCGACCCTGCTGCGCCAGACGGTGGAAGGTGTGCTCGATCCGGCTCATGCGACACCTCCCGCCCTGCTGCAGTCATGGGCCAGTACCGTGTCCATGTCCTTGTCGCCCCGGCCGGACAGATTGACCAGAATGGCCTGCTCGCGGGACATCTCCCTTGCCAGCTTGATGGCATGGGCAACGGCATGACTGGCTTCCAGCGCCGGAATGATGCCTTCGACGCGGCTGAGGCGATGGAAGGCGTCGACCGCTTCGGCATCGGTGACACCGACATACTCGGCACGGCCGATCTCGTGCAGCCACGCGTGTTCCGGTCCGACGCCCGGATAGTCCAGGCCGGCACTGATGCTGTGGGTCTCCAGCACCTGGCCGTTGTCGTCCTGCAGGATCAGGGTGCGGTTGCCATGCAGCACGCCGGCGCTGCCGCGCTGGATCGAGGCGGCGTGTTTGCCGCTGTCCAGCCCGAAACCGGCGGCTTCCACGCCGATCAGGCGCACTCCCTCGTGGCCGATATACGGGTGGAAGATGCCGATGGCGTTGCTGCCGCCGCCGACACAGGCGACTATCGCATCCGGATGCTGCTTCAGCATCTGCCGGCGCCGGAACAGGGCCGGCATCTGCTCCAGGCACTCCTTGCCGATCACGGTCTGGAAGTCGCGCACCATCATCGGATACGGATGCATGCCGGCCACGGTGCCGATCAGGTAGAACGTGTTGTCGACATGTGCAACCCAGTCGCGCATGGCCTCGTTCATGGCGTCCTTCAGCGTCCGGCTGCCGGATTCCACCGGCACCACGGTCGCACCCAGCAACTGCATGCGCTGGACATTCGGGTGCTGCCGCCGGATGTCCTCGCTGCCCATGTAGACCACGCACTCCAGCCCGTAGCGGGCGCAGATGGTGGCGGTGGCCACGCCGTGCTGACCGGCACCGGTCTCGGCAATGATGCGCCGCTTGCCCATGCGTCGCGCCAGCATGGCCTGGCCGATCACATTGTTGATCTTGTGGGCGCCGGTATGGTTGAGGTCTTCGCGCTTGAGGAAGATCTGCGCGCCTCCCGTCTCGTCACTGAGCCGTCTGGCGTGGTACACCGGCGATGGCCGGCCGACATAGTCCGCCAGCTCGTCGCGGAACTCGGCGACGAAGTCCGCATCGTCCCGGTAGCGCAGATAGGCCCGGTGCAGTTCGTTGACGGCGCCGGCCAGGGTCTCGCTGATGAAGCTGCCGCCGAAGCGGCCGAAGAAGCCGGCGGCATCCGGTTGGGCGCAGGGTGGCATGCGGGTCATGCTTGCAGCTCCTCATGGGTTTTCTGCCGGGCGGCGGGCGTTGCCAGCAGGCGCGCCACGCGCACCACGATCTCGTCGATCTGCGCTTCGTCGCAGATCAGGGCCGGGAGCAGGCGCAGGGTGGTGTCGCGGGTCACGGTAATCAGCAGGCGCTGTTCGTCCAGCGCGCGCCCGACCAGCTCTCCGCAGCGCCGGTTCAGTTCGATGCCGGCCATCAGCCCCAGGCCGCGAATCGAGACGACGTCGGGGTGATCGCCCAGTGTCGCCTGCAGGCCGGCCAGCAGCCGGCGGCCCAGCACGGCGGCCCGCGACGGCAACTGTTCGCGCTCCATGATGTCGAGCACGGTGCAGCCGACACGGCAGACCAGCGGATTGCCGCCGAAGGTGGAGGCGTGATGACCGGGCGAGAACAGACTGGCGGCCGCGCCGCGCGCCAGACAGGCGCCGATCGGCACGCCATTGCCCAGCCCCTTGGCCAGGGTGATGACGTCGGGCACGATGCCGGCATGCTGGAAGCCGAACCAGGCGCCGGTACGACCCATGCCGGTCTGCACCTCGTCCATCATCATCAGCCAGCCGCGCTCGTCACACAGCTGGCGCAATGCGCGAAGGTAGGAAGCGGAGGCCGCATGCACGCCGCCTTCTCCCTGTACCGGTTCGATCAGCACCGCAACGATGTCGGCAGTCTGCGCCGCCAGTTCGCGGACGGCCTCGATATCGTCGTAGGGCACGCGCACAAAGCCCGGCACCAGCGGCTCGAAGCCGCGCTGCACCGCCGGGTTGCCGGTCGCGGCCAGCGTCGCCAGTGTGCGGCCATGAAAACTGTTCTCCATGACCAGCACCAGCGGTTGCACGACCTGTCTGGCGTTGGCATGGAGCCGGGCCAGCTTGAGCGCCGCCTCGTTGGCCTCGGCCCCCGAATTGCAGAAAAAGGCGCGTTCCATGCCCGACAGCGCGCACAGCCGCTGACCGAGCTGTTCCTGCCATTCGATGCGAAACAGATTGGAGGTATGCAGCAGCTTGCCGGCCTGGTCGGCGATGGCGGCGGCGATCTCGGGATGGGCGTGGCCGAGGTTGGTGACGGCGACACCGGCGATGGCATCCAGGTATTCCACGCCCTGCGCATCCCACAGCCGCGCACCATGGCCCCGGGTGAAGGAAACTGGCCGGCGCGAATACGTCTGCATGAGATACGAGGGTGAAGTGTTCATGGCTTTTCTTCCTGCTTGGTCGTGATGCAAAAGAATTCCGCCGGCGGCCGGCGGCTTACGCGCTGGCGGCAGTTTCCGCCGTGGGCCAGTAATACGAGTCGGGCAGGGCGCGGGCGCCGAAAATGGCCTGCCCGACCCGGACCACGGTCGCACCTTCCTCGATGGCGATCTCGAAGTCGCCGGACATGCCCATCGACAGCTCGTTCAGGCCGATGCCGGGCGGGGCGTCCTGGCGCAGGCGGTCGCGCAGCTCCCGCAGCAGCACAAAGCAGGCGCGGACCCGCGCCGCCTCGGCCGAGAACAGGGCCAGCGTCATCAGGCCGCGCACGCGCAGGGCCGGGAAGGCGGGCAGGGCGTGCAGGAAGGCCGCAACGTCCTCGGGCTGCAGGCCGTACTTGCTGGCCTCGCCGGAGGTATTGACCTGAACGAACACATCCAGCTCGCGGCCTTCGGCCTGCAGGCGCCGGTTCAGCTCCTCGGCCACGCGCAGGCTGTCGAGCGCCTGGAACTCGTCGGCAAAGCGGGCGACCTGCCTGGCCTTGTTGGTCTGCAGATGGCCAATGACCGACCAGTGCAGGTCCGGCAGATCGGCCGTGGCTTCCCACTTGCGATGGGCTTCCTGCACCTTGTTCTCGCCGAGCAGCCGGCAGCCCGCCGCATACGCGAGGCGCACATGCGCTTCGTCAAAGGTCTTGCTGACCGGCAGCAGGCGCACGCTGGCCGGTTCGCGACCGACCCGCAGGCAGGCGCTGGCGATGCGTTCGCGAACCACGGCCAGGTTGCGGCGGAAGTCGTCGACGGTATCGGCCTGCGGATAGCGGCCGTGCCGGTCGTGCCGGGTCTGGGTGCCGGATGGCGAGGCCGGAAGATCGGTGTGGCTGGATATCGCGGGCATCAGTTGGCTCCCCCTTTGTTGATGGCGGGTTCGGCGGCAGGACGCACCGTGTCGGTGGCTGCGGCGCGGCGCGGCAGCGCGCCATTGAGCACGGCGTAGGCCACCAGCCCGATCAGCAGGCCCCAGAACGCGCCGCCGATGCCGAACAGCTTGATATTGGCCGCCGCCGCCAGGAAGGTGATCAGCGCGGCTTCGCGGGATTTCGCATCGGCCATGGCATTGGCGAGGCTGCCGCCGATGGTGCCCAGCAGGGCGAGCCCGGCCAGAGTGGTGATGAAGGTGGCCGGAAAGGCCATGAAGACGGCGGCGAGCGTGACGCCGAACACGCCGACCAGGATGTAGAAAATCCCTGCCGCCACCCCGGCGATCCAGCGCCTGGACGGGTCCTCGTGCGCTTCCTTGCCGGTGCAGATGGCGGCCGTGATCGCGGCGACGTTGAAGGCATGCGAGCCGAACGGCGCCATCAGCAGGGAACCGAGGCCGGTGACGGTCACGATCGGGTTGGCGCTGGTCTTGAAGCCGTCATTGCGCAGCACCAGCATGCCGGGCATGTACTGCCCGGTCAGGGTGATCAGGAACAGCGGCAGCGCGACACTCAGCAGCGAGTTCAGCGTGAACACCGGCAGGGTGAAGACCGGCGCGGCCAGTTTCAGTTCCAGCCCGGACAGGTCGACGCGCCCCTGCAGCAGCAGGAAGGCCAGCCCCAGCACCAGGATGCCGACCACGGCGTAGCGTGCGGTGAAGCGCTTGAGCACGACATAGGCGACGATCAGCAGGCCGGCCAGCAGCGGGTCGATGCTCATGCCGCCAAAGGCGCCGATGCCGAACTGCAGCAAAATGCCGGCCAGCAGGCCTGCGGCCACGCCCGGCGGAATCAGCCGGATGACGCGTTCGAAATAGCCCGACAGGCCGAGCAGCACAAAGGCCGCTGCCGAGACCAGATAGGCGCCGACCGCCTCGGCATACGGCGTCGTGGCCAGGGCGACGACCAGAAAGGCCGCGGCCGGCGTCGACCAGGCGGTGATGATCGGCTCGCGGGAGATCCAGCTGAGGAAGAGCCCGGTGACCCCCACACCGATCGACACCGACCACACCCAGGAGGCGGTCAGTTCCGGACTGAGGCCGGCCACTTTCGCGGCCTGGAACACCAGGATGAATGTGCCGCCATAGTTGACGATGACCGAGATCAGCCCGGCCACGACCGGGTGAGTGAGATCACTGAGGCGAAGGGATGAAGACGAAGCTGAAGAGGACATGATTTTCTGATCTCCGCTGCCTGACAATGTGCCCGGCATAGACTGGTGGTGAATTTATATCGCGTGACTGGACGGTGTGGCCCCTACACTTTGGACGGCTCGGGCAGACCACTTTGTGCAGCGCACCCCGGCAGTGCCTCAGCCATGGATGCGCTGGAAGTCGTGCATGAAGTCGGTCAGCGCCTCGACGGCGGGCAGACCGATCGCGTTGTAGATGCTGGCCCGGATCCCGCCGACCGACGCATGGCCCTTGAGCCCGTTGAGCCCGGCCCGGTCGGCCAGTTGCAGGAAGGTCTTTTCCAGGGCAGGGTCGGCCAGCACGAACGGCACGTTGTTGATGGAGCGGCTGGCCGCTTGCACCGGGTTGACGTAGAAGCCGTCGCTGCTGTCGATCGTGCGGTACAGCAGCTCGGCCTTGGCCTGATTGGCGCGGTGGATCTGCTCGATGCCGCCGGAGCGGCTGATCCACTTGAGGGTCAGCCCGGTCAGGTACCAGGAGAAGGTGGCCGGGGTGTTGAGCATCGAGTCCGCCCGTGCCTGATGGGCATAATTCAGCACGTCCGGCGTCACGTTCAGCGGCGCATCAAGCAGCGCTTCGTCCACGATGACGACGGTGACGCCCGCCGGCCCGATATTCTTCTGCGCGGCGGCGTAGATCAGCCCGTGCTTTGCCACATCGATCGGTTTGGACAGCAGGCTCGAGCACGCATCGCAGACCAGCGGGACGGCGGCATCCGGCGTGGTGGAGAACTGCACGCCATGCACCGTTTCGTTCTCGGTGTAGTGCAGATAGGCGGCATCCGGATTGAGCTGCCAGTCCGCGGCGTCGGGGATGTGGTCGAAGCCGGACGATTCGCTGCTGCCCGCGACGCGGACGTCGCAGTAGCGGCTGGCGGCCTGGATGGCCTTGCCGGACCAGAGCCCGGTGTGCAGATAGTCCGCCGTGCGCTTGCCGCGCAGCAGATTCATCGGCACCTGCGAGAACTGCAGCGAGGCGCCGCCCTGCAGGAACAGCACCCGGTAGTGGTCTGGTACCTTCAGGAGGGTGCGCAGATCCTGTTCGGCCTGGCGGGCAAGCTCGATGAATGTCCCCGAGCGATGGCTGATTTCCATCACCGACATGCCGGTGCCGGCGAAGTCGAAAAATTCCCGGTGCGCTTCCCGCAGCACTTCCATCGGCAGCGCGGACGGGCCCGCGCTGAAGTTGTGAGACCTTGCCATACGTTTTTCTGAGCCTGTTCGGATGAGTTCGCGATGCGTGGCATCGCCAGTCACAAAGGCAGTGACGACCCGCACAGTCTATGGATAAGATGGCCTGATTTAGTGGGCCATTTCCACCCTGTCAGGCAGACCACATGGCAAAGACATTCGAGCTTGAAACCCTGAAAATGCGGCTGAACGATGCCGAGTTCGAGCTGCTGAACCTGCACCAGCGCATCCAGCGCGCACTGCGTGCGCTGATCCTCGACGGCGCCCTGGGGCCGGGCGTGAAACTGCCGGCGACGCGGGCGCTGGCCACTTCGCTCGGCGTGGCCCGCGATACGGTCGAGAACGCCTATGTGCAGTTGCATCGCGACGGCTTCATCGCCCGGCAGAAGGGCTCGGGCAGCTATGTGTCCGAAACCGTCGGTACCGAACTGCGCGGCGCGGCGCGCAAGCGCATGAAGCTCCAGGACCACAAGCGCAGCACGATGGAACCGGGGGCGGGGCTGAGCCGGCGCGGGCGGATGATTCTCGACAGCGGCGGCACCATCGACCAGCAGGTGATCAAGGCGTTCGCCACCGGCCTGCCGGAAACCCGCACCTTTCCGACCGATGTCTGGGAACGGCTGCAGCGCCAGGCGCTGAAGGACTACCGCGCCCAGGTGCTGCTGCACGGCGATCCGCAGGGGGCGATGCCGCTGCGCAAGGCCATTGCCGCCTACCTGAACCTCGAACGCGGCGCCAAGGCTGCGCCGGAGCAGATTCTGGTGCTGAGCAGCACCCGGCAGGCCCTGTTCCTGTGTGCCCAGTTGCTGGTGGATGCCGGCCGGCCGATCCTGATGGAGAACCCGGGTTACTACGGTGCCAAGAAGGCGTTCGAGTCGACCGAGGCCAGGGTCGTGCCGATCGACGTCGACGCGCAGGGCATCCGCACCGATCTGTTGCGGGCCGATCGCAGCGGTGCCGACTGCGTCTACGTGACGCCATCCCACCAGTACCCGACCGGAGCGACCCTGTCGCTTGAACGGCGGCTGGAGCTGATCAGCTGGGCGGCGGAGAACGGCAAGTGGATCATCGAGGACGACTACGACAGCGAGTTCCACTACGACGGCCTGCCGACGGCCTGTGTCCAGGGCCTGGACAAGTACCAGCGCACGATCTACATCGGCACCTTCAGCAAGACGCTGTATCCGGGCCTGCGCATGGGCTATATGGTCATTCCGCCGGAGCTGGTCAGCGCCTTCGCCCGCGCGCGCAGCATCATGGACGGGCACACGCCGCAGATTCTGCAGCTGACCCTGGCGCGCTTCATGGAAGAAGGACACTACAACGCCCATGTGCGGGCGATGCGCAAGCTGTATGCCGGGCGCCGGGAAATCCTGCTTGAAGCCATCGATCGGCACCTGGCCGGCATTGTGACCGCGCTGCAGCCGGAGGGCGGCATGCAGGTCCTGTGCCTGCTGGAGGACGGCTGGTCGGAGGAAAAGACCATCCGCCAGGCGGCCAGCGCCGGCGTACTGCTTCCGGGGCTCAGCCGGCTGTACGCCGGCGAGGAAAAGCGGCAGGGCTGGCTGCTCGGTTATGCGTCGCTGACTGCCTATGAAATCGAGGCGGCCATGCTGCGTCTGGCCAATGCGCTGAAGAAGTAGCCGGCGGGCTGCGTGCTCAGTAGGGCAGCGGGAAGCGCCGGGTCAGCTCCGCCACCCCTTCGCGGATCGAGCTTTCCGTGCGGCTGTCGATGGCGCCGGCACGCACGCCGCCGAGCAGGGCAAGGATCATGTCGCCGATTTCCCGGAACTCGTCCGGCCCCATGCCGCGCGAGGTGCAGGCCGCGCTGCCCACCCGGATGCCGGAGGTGACCGTCGGCCCGGTTTCGTCGTTGGGCACGGTATTCTTGTTCAGGGTCAGACCGACCTGTTCCAGCGCATGCTCCGCCACATTGCCGGCCAGCCCCCAGGGGCGCAGATCGATCACGCCGAGATGGCAGTCCGTACCGCCGGACACGATGGACAGGCCGCCTTCCGCCAGCCGGCCGCACAGGGCCTGCGCGTTCTCGACCACGGTCCGGGCGTAGGCGTGAAATGTCGGGTGCAGCGCCTCGCCCAGCGCTACGGCCTTGGCGGCAATGATGTGCATCAGCGGGCCGCTCTGCAGGCCGGGAAATACGGCCGAATTGATTTTCTTCATGATCTCGCCGTCATTGCCCAGGATCATGCCGCCACGCGGCCCGCGCAGTGTCTTGTGGGTCGTGGTGGTGGTGACATGGGCGAACGGGACCGGCGACGGGAAGACGCCGCCGGCGACCAGCCCGGCAACGTGCGCCATATCCGCCATGAACAGGGCGCCCACATCGTCGGCAATGGCGCGGAAGCGCGCAAAGTCGAGGGTGCGCGAGTAAGCCGATCCGCCGGCGATGATCAGCCGGGGCCGTTCACGCCGGGCAATCCGTTCGACCTCGTCCATGTCGACCCGGTGCGACACCGGGTCGACCCCGTAGCTGATGGCCTGGAACCACCGCCCCGAGATATTGGCCCTGGCGCCATGGGTCAGGTGCCCGCCGGCCTTCAGGTCGAGACCGAGAACCTTGTCGCCCGGCGCCAGAAAGGCAAGAAACACCGCCTGGTTGGCCTGGCTGCCCGAGTGCGGCTGCACATTCGCGTATTCGCAACCGAACAGGCGCGTGGCCCGCTCGATCGCCATGTTCTCGGCAGTGTCGGCATGCAGGCAGCCACCGTAGTAGCGGCGGCCCGGATAGCCTTCTGCATACTTGTTGGTCAGCACCGAGCCCAGGGTTTCAAGCACGGCGCGGCTGACGAAGTTCTCCGATGCGATCAGTTCGATCGAGTGCTGTTGCCGCTGCCGTTCGGCGTCGATGACGCCCCAGAGGTCCCGGTCGGCCTGTTGCAGGGTGAGGGAGCCCACGGCGGGCAGGGCAAGACCGTCTGTGTTCGCCATTCTCGGCATGTAGTTTCCTGTGTCGATTGAAGCAGACCGGCGAATCCGGGCGTCTTGCGGCCTGCCGGCCACGCGGATTGCCGTCTGTGCTGATAAGGACGATCGGGCTGTCCATGGGCTCAAATGCAGAACCCCATCCTAATCTGGCCGCGAACGGGCGGGATATACCGTGTTTCCGGACCCGTACAGACCACTTTTCTGTCGTTGCAGTGCAGCAGATTTCGGCAGGTGGTCTGGTCCTGTCGCTGAAAATGGACTGTTACGAAAGACCATATTGGGAATAGTATTTTTACGGGGATGATCCTGGCATACCCTCATTGCCGCGCCGACACTTGAATCCGTGCCTCTGCGCTGCAGGAAAATGGCCCGGCCGACCACCCCGCCTGTTCACTGCAACTTCCTCGTACTCGCTACTGTTTCCCCTGCCACCGTCGGTGCAGGGGCATCGGGCGATGTGCCATTCACTGTTGAAACGATTGTCGCCCGAATAACGGGCGAGCCTGAGTCGTGAGCGATCAGCCCCGTCGTGGTGCTGCAATCGTGATGTACCGAAATAAAAGATTCATCCATTTACCCGCCGGTTATTACCGGTTCGGGAAACGTTAAATAATAAAAATATAACGCAACTTTCATACTTGAAAAACGCAGCCAGTCTGCAAGCCGGAGATTGAAAATGAAACATTTGAATGCAGGTACCGATGATGCCGTCCACGTCATGCTGAACAAGCTGTCCACACTGTGGAAAAGCCGTGCAGCAGTCAATCGGGAACAGCCTGACTACTGGAGTCTGGCCTTTGATCCGGCCAAGAAGGATTTCAGTACGTCCCTGCTGCCGTTCCGCGACCATCAGGCCTGGCTGGAAGCGCCGGAAGAACTGCAGTCCAAATGCCTCTCGTACGCCTGGGGAATTTATAACCTGAAAACCATTTATATTGAGTGCAATGTGGTGGCCCCGGTGTGCGAAGACATTATCAAGACGCCGCCGCCGAGCGCCAATCGCGCGCTGCTGCAGGACGTGATGTCGGAAACCCTGCTGGACGAAGCCCTGCATACGCGCATGTCGATCATGGCCTGCAACTATATCTACGATATGCGCGGCCTTCCGCCGCTCGACTTCTCGGACTTCAATCTGGTTCGCTGGCGCGACGGTCTGCTGGCGGATTGCGGTGCCGAGTGGGAACGCCGCCTGACGCGTTTCGCCATTGCCTGCGCCAGTGAAACCCTGATTACCGACTACCTGAAGACCATGGCCGAGGATGACTCGATCCAGGCCGTCTGCCATGAAGTCACGCGGACCCACGCCATGGACGAATGGAGCCACTCCAGCGTATTCAGCTTTGTGGCGACCGACATCGTTCACGGCCTGAGCCGCAAGGAACGCGAATACCTGCGCGCGGTCATCGTCAAGACCGTGCAGATGTTCGCCAACAACGAACTCGGGGCCTGGTCCACCGTGTTCTCGATGCTGGACTTCCCGCACGCCCGCGACATCCTGCACGATGTCGGCGACACCAACGAGATCGGCGTCTACACCGAATCGGTCGAAAGCCTTCTTGACCGGATCGGCCTGGCCGGCAAGATCCATTCGAATCCCGTTGCCGCCTCGCGCCAGGAGGTCCGTGCATGAACACCGTGGTCCAGGCGCGTTGCGAACGCGCCGTCCCGGAGGTGGGAGGGGTCAAGGTCTTCACTCTGCGGGCGCAGGACGCGCATGCCGGCTTTCTGAGTACGCTGCAGCCCGGCCGGCATGTCGCGATCCACTATCCGGACACCTCGGGCACCCTGCAGGAGCGGCTGTATTCGATCACCCGCCGGCAGGATGACGATCTGTTCGAGATCGCGGTCAAGCGTTCGGGCCGCAGCGGGGTCTCGGACCAACTGCATTCGACCCTGCAGGAAGGGTCGATGGTGCCGCTGAACTATGTGGCCGGTGACATCTCGCTGGCGTCGATTGTCGACCTTGAGCATGTCGGCATGGTCGCGGGTGGCATCGGCATCACGCTGCCGATCGCGCTGCTCCGGGAACTGGCGACCCGGTCGCGCAGCGGGCTGCGCGTGCCGGAGGTGGTGCTGATGCTGTGCGTGCCCCGGGTGGTCGACATCCCGTTCCTGCACGAGCTGCTGGAGCTGGACCTGACCATGGCGTGGTTCTCCCTGCGCGTCTTCGTCACCCGCGAGTGCATTCAGGACAGCGGTCACTTCATGTCCGGTCGCCCGCCGGCGGATGCCCTGCATATCCTGAAGCAGCCGCAGGCGGTGGTGATCTGCGGCAGTCATGCCTTTGCCCAGACCTTCCGCGAGCGGACGGCCACGATCTTCCCCGCCGCCCGGCTGCTGATCGAGTCGTTCACCCCGCCGGACGCGCCGACGGCGGCAGAGATCCGGCAGGGCGAAGCGGCAGCGCCGCTGCGCCTGCGCCTTGCCGACAGTGATGCCGTCATCGAGACCACGCCGGGCAAGAGTCTGCTGGACATGCTGGAATCCAGCGGCGTGCCGGTCCGCAGTCAGTGCCGGGCCGGCATCTGCGGCAGTTGCCGGGTCCGGGTGTCCGCCGGCGATTGCCGGTTCGAGCCCGACTTCTGCCTCAGCGATGACGACAAGGAAGACGGCTATGCCCTTGCCTGTTGTACCTTTCCCCTGTCCGGCGAATTGACGGTCGATCTGAAATCCGCCGCCTAGTCCCCGCTTCCCGTTCTCTTATTCCAATGAGGATTTGTATGAAAACAGCGATTGCACTGCGCCACATTCACTTCGAGGACGTCGGCACGCTCGATGCCGTACTGCTCGAACAGGGTTACCAGGTGCAGTACCTCAATCCGGCACTGGACGCGCTGGACGGACCGGCGGTCCGGAATGCCGACCTGCTGATCGTGCTGGGCGGCCCCATCGGCGCCTACGACGAACAGATCTATCCCTTCCTCGAAGGCGAACTGGCCGTCGTGCGCCAGCGGCTGGCGGCCGGCAAGCCGATGCTGGGCATTTGCCTGGGCGCCCAGCTGATTGCACGCGCGCTGGGGGCCAAAGTCTATCCGCTCGGCGTCAAGGAAATCGGCTTCTCTCCGCTGACGCTGACGCCGGAAGGCCGCGAGTCGGTGCTGGCCACGCTGGGGGACACCCCGGTCCTGCACTGGCATGGCGACCAGTTCGACATTCCCGCCGGTGGTGTCCGGCTGGCCAGCACGGCAGTCGGAGCCAACCAGGCGTTCGCCATCGGCGCCAATGTGCTCGGGCTGCAGTGCCACCTCGAAGCCGACGTGCACAAGCTGGAAAGCTGGCTGGTTGGCCATGCCAGCGAGCTGGGGCAGGCCGGCATCGACCCGCGCACGCTGCGGGAAGACGCCGCCCGTCTGGGTGACCGCCTGACAACGGCCGCACGCAGCGTGATGGCGGACTGGCTGCGCCAGCTGGACCACCAGACGCCGGCATGAGGGGAGACGCCACCCTGCCCGGGACGGCGCGGGAACCGCATCCGTATCTGCTGGATGTGGTTTCCGTGCAGTCCCAGGTCATCTACGGGCGGGTCGGCAACAATGTGGCCGTCCCCGTGCTGCAGGGCGGCGGCCTCAGTGTGGCCGCCGTGCCCACGGTACTGCTCAGCAACACCCCGCACTATTCCAGCGTCCATGGCGGCGCCGTGCCGGCCGAATGGCTGGAAGGCTATCTGTACGACCTCGGGCGACGCGGGGCGCTGCAACGCCTGCGCGCCGTTCTGGTCGGCTATCTCGGGCATCCCGATCATGCCGCCGTCCTCGCGCGCTGGATCAGCCGCCTGCAGCAGGAAATGCCCGGGCTGCTGGTGGTCGTGGACCCGGTCATCGGTGATGTCGACGTCGGCACCTATGTCGCCCCCGGTCTGGTCGACGCCTATTGCCGGTACCTGCTGCCGCTGGCGACCGGCCTGACGCCGAACGGCTACGAACTGGCGCAGCTGACCGGCATGCCGACCGGGCGCCAGGAAGAAGCGATGGCAGCCGCACGGCAACTGCTGGGCGCGCGCACCCGCTGGGTGGCCGTGACCAGCGCGGCGCCGGCGGCCTGGCCGGACGGGCAGATGGGGACGGCACTGGTCACGGCGACGGAGAGCGTGACCCTCCGCCACGCCCGGGTCGACTGCGCGTGCAAGGGCACCGGCGACCTGTTCGCCGCCAGCCTGACGGCCAGCCTGCTGGACGGTATTGCGCTGCCTGATGCCGTCTCGCTGGCCGGTTCGCGGGTGGTCGAGGTGCTCGAACAGACCCGCGCCGCGTGCTGCAACGAGCTGGTGCTGACACCGGGGCGCTGGCTGGCTGGCATCCATGACATCAGGGCAATGACACCCTGATACCGGAAAGTGGTCTGTTTATTCAGTTGCAATTGGACCGGTTTGTCAGTCCATTCGCACGGTATAAACAGAGCGGGAAACAGGACCACGGGAAATCGCGAATACGGGCATGCCTGCAACGGGCATGCCATTTTCTGCCGCTTTTCCAGCACTGTTTTCCGGAACCTGCCGCCGCTTATAAAAAACGGATCGTGCCTGCTTGCCGGATAACCGGGCAATGACCGATGAGGCGCGGGTTTCTTTCTTGAAGTCAGCCAAGGAGTCAAAAATGATTGTTGTGCTGTTTGAATTGCAGGCTGCCCCCGGGCAACAGCAGACGTATGTGGATCTGGTGAACAAATTGCAGCCGCTTCTGGCACCGATCGAGGGGTTTATTTCGGTTGAATGTTTTCAAAGCACGCTGAATCCCGAAAAGGTCATGTCGGTCACGACCTGGCGCGATGAGGAGGCGGTGAAGCAGTGGCGGAACGTGCCGGCGCACCTGTCCGCGCAGAAAGCCGGCCGTGACAAGATCTTCCTTGATTACCGGGTGCGCGTGACGTCCGTCATGCGCGACTATGGCCTGCATCAGCGCGAACAGGCGCCGGAAGACAGCCTGATCGGTCGCCACTAGACCCGGGCAGCAGGCAGGGCTTGGGCGTGCGGTCGTTTCCCTGCGCCTCAAGCCCCTGTTGTTACCCCGGTCAGGACGAATACTGCTGCTGCTCGACCTGCTGCGCCCTTTTCCAGCTGTCGAGTTCCCTCAGCCCGGACACATAACGTTGCAGGTTCGGGTAGTTTTCCGGCCGCTCCAGACGCAGGGCGAGCTCGGCCACGAACACCATCATGAAATCCGCACCACTCAGGCGCTCGCCAAGCAGGTATGTCCTGCCCGCCAGCGACGATTCCAGATAGCCCAGAACCTTGTCGCACTCCTGCTGGGCATAGCCGGGCAGGAAGGTCAGCGCGGCCGATTCCCGGCTGCTGAAAATCTTCAGCAGCAGCGGCAGCATGGCCGAGCTTTCGGCAAAGTGAATCCACTGCAGATAGGCGGCATGGTCGGCCGAGGACCGGTCTGGCGCCAGATGCGGGGCAAACCGCTCGATCAGCACTTCGGTCATGGCGCCGGACTCGGCAATCAGCTGTCCATCCAGTTCAATGACCGGGGATTTGCCCAGCGGGTGGATGGCCGCCAGTGCGGGCGGCGCAAAATGGGACTGCGGATCGCGACGATAGGCGACCAGCTCGTACGGCAGGCCGATTTCTTCCAGCAGCCAGAGTGCGCGAATGGAGCGGGAGTGGTTCAGGTGGTGCAGCTTGATCATGGTGACCGGGGCCTTGTGCGGGATGAAGTCCTGCCGGCCGGCTGGCCGGGCAGGGGGGCGATCGTCAGGCCAGTTGTTCGAGCATGGCCTTGGCCACGGCTTCGGAACTGGCCGGGTTCTGGCCGGTGATCAGGCGGGCATCGACCACGACATGCGGCTGCCAGTCCGCGCCCTTTTCATACTGTCCGCCCAGACGCGTGAATTCATCCTCGATCAGGAACGGCACCACCTCGCTCAGTTGCACCGCTGCCTCTTCGCTGTTGGAAAAGCCGGTCACGCGCCGACCCTTGACCAGCGGCAGGCCATCGGCCGTATGCACCCGGCGCAGCGCCCCCGGCGCGTGGCAGACCAGCCCCAGCGGCTTGCCGGCGCGCTCGAAGGCTTCGATCAGCGCGATCGAGGCCGGGTCTTCGGCCAGATCCCACAGCGGGCCGTGGCCACCGGGGTAGAACACGGCATCGAAGTCGTCGGCACGGACATCGGCCAGCTTGCCGGTATGGGCCAGCGCATGCCGGGCCTGGGCATCCTGGCGGAAGCGTTCGGTCGCCGGTGTCTGTGCGTCGGGCTCGTCACTCTTCGGGTCCAGCGGCGGCTGGCCGCCCAGGGGCGAAACCAGCGTCAGCTGCGCGCCGGCATCCCTGAACACGTAGTACGGGGCGGCAAATTCTTCCAGCCAGAAACCGGTTTTCTTGCCGGTGTCGCCGAGGCGGTCATGCGAGGTGAGGACGATCAGGATGTTCATGGCGGGGATTCCTTGTGCAGCAAAACGGTGCCGGCGAGGAGGCGGAACGCCTGCTGTGCCGGCCGGGTGACGGACGAAGTATAGTCCGAATAGACCGGTCGTCTAATAAATGTTTGCTGCTCGCTGTCCGGTGCCATGAAAAAACCCCGGCGCTGGCCGGGGACGAAGGTGGTGCGGAACTGCTCGGCGCTCGCTACACGGTGATTCAGACCCGGAATTGCGCCAGCGTGCTCATTTGCTGCTTGACCAGGGCATCCAGCCGTTCGGCGCTTTCCGCGGTATTCCTGGCCGCCGTGCTCGACTCTTCCGACATCTGCGCGGTCTGTTCGACCTGGGCGGCGATATTGTTGCTGGCCACGCCCTGTTCCTGGATCGCGGCGGAGATTTCGGTAATGCTGACGGCGGCCTTTTCCGCATTCGCACCGATTTCCTCGATGGCGCGGCTGGCGCCATCGGCGCGGGAGACGCCGGTTTCGACCAGATTGTCGGCCGACTCCATCTGGGTGACGGTCTGTTTGGCCATGTTCAGCATTGACTCGATCATGGCGGCGATCTCCTGGGTCGATTTCGCCGTCCGTTCGGCCAGCTTGCGCACTTCATCGGCCACGACGGCAAAGCCGCGCCCCTGTTCACCGGCCCGGGCGGCCTCGATGGCCGCGTTCAGTGCCAGCAGATTGGTCTGGTCGGCAATGTCCCGGATGACATTGACCACCGTGCCCACTTCCGCACTCCTGGACTCCAGTTGCTGGATATGCGCGACGGAGTGTTTGACCACCTGGGAAATCTCGTGAATGTCGCTGATTGTGCTGCGGATGATCTCCGAGCCCGACGTCACCAGGGCGCGGGCTTCGTGGGCACCCTGCCGGGTCTCGTGGGCCTGCTCGGCCACATGGTTGATGCTGACGGTCATCTGTTCCACGGTCGACGCCATGTTCGAGGCGGATTCACTCTGTGCCGCCGATGCCGCCGAGACCTGGCGGGCAGTATCACTCAGGGCCTGCGAGGCAACATCGACTTCCTGCGCCACGCTGTGCAGCGCCAGGAAACTGGTCTGCAGTTTCTCCAGCAGCTGATTGAGCGCTTCGCAGGCTTCGCCCACTTCATCCCGCTTTGTCACCGGCGTGCGCCCGGTGAAATCCAGGGTCTCGCTGACAGTTTTCAGTGCATTGCGGATTTGCGCCAGCCCATTGTTGATGGTGCGGAACAACTGGAGCGACAGGCAACCGGTCAGCACGAATACGAGACCGATAAACAGCACGGACAGATTGCGCGTGCTTTCATAATGGGCCCGGCTGTCGGCCGCATCTTTTATGGTCAGCGTCTGATTGAGCTGATACTGGTCATCCAGCGCTTTTTCGGCGGCATGCGACAGTGGCACGGCCTGGCGTATCAGGGCAACCTCGTGTGCATGATCGAGGGAGTTCACCCGGGAAATCAGTGGCTGGATCGCGTCCCAGTAGCGTGCGCCGGTATCCCGGACATCATTCAGCTTTTTCTGGTCTTCATCATTGTAGATATTGTTGGCCTGATAATTGGCGATGGCAGTGTCAAAAGCCTTTTTGCCTTTGGCAATCTTGGCCCGGGCCGCACTGTGCTCGTCTTCCCCCTCCGCCAGCAGCAGGTCGCGCAGCCCGACCCGTACATTGGCCAGACCATGCTGGGCGAGAGAAATGTCATTCAGGCTGGGGAAAATACTGTTCATCATGGCTTCATGCTGATCCTGTGCCCGGCCCTGTTGCCAGATGCCGTAGCCGCCGACCAGCAACAATGAAAGTAATGCGACACTCAATGTCAGAAAAAGCTTTTTTGATATTGTCATTTTCGATTTATTTGATATTTATTTGGAATTGCAATGGTCATTCTGGCTGCCGGAATTATTCCGGCGCCGATATATTACGCTTGTTGCTGCATGGCCGGATCCCGCCCGCTCCATTGCGGAGGGGCCGGAAAGTTTCCGGTTTCCGGTGTTTTTCATTTATTCAGAGTGGCGCTGGCGGCATAAATCAGGCGGAGAATGGGACCGATAAAGAAATGATTGCCTGATCCGGAATGGAAGGTGTCTGTCATATGGCATGGCGCCGATCCGACGAAGCATGTCGCCATTGGCGCTGCCGCATGGCGTCAATCCTGTCGCCGCGGACAGTCGTGCTGGCGGCAGGCGCGGCAGGCCGGCGCGTCGCGACGGGGGCCCGGGCGGCAGCGGCGCTGCCAGCACGCATCGATCATGACCCAGACCCCCAGCAGCACGGCCACCAGGCAGCCTGCGCCCAGCATCCTGAGACCGATCATGGCCTACGCCCCCAGTCCGCCAAAGCCCATGAAGGCCAGCGCCAGCATGCCGGCCAGCATCAGGCTGAGCGCCGCACCGCGGCTGACATCGGGCACATCGGCCAGACTCAGCCGCTCGCGCAGTCCGGCCATCAGCACCAGGGCCAGGGTGAAGCCGGCGCCGGCGCCGAAGGCGAAGACCAGTGCCTGCAGCAGCGAGTAATGGCGTGCGGTCTGGAACAGGGCCAGACCGAGGACCGCGCAGTTGGTGGTAATCAGCGGCAGGAAAATACCCAGACTCTCGAACAGCGCCGGGCTGAAGCGGCGGATCAGCATCTCCACCAGCTGGACGGCGGAGGCGATGACGGTAATGAAGGCGATCAGCCGCAGGCTTTCCAGTCCGAGCCAGGCCAGCGCCAGATTGATTGCCCACGCGCACAGGGCGCAGATCAGCATCACGAACAGGGTGGCCGCGCCCATGGACGAGGCGGTACGGAGTTTGCCGGAGACGCCGAGAAACGGGCAGATGCCCATGAACAGCGCCAGCACGAAGTTGTTGATGATGGCCGCGTTCAGAAAGATCGACCCCAGCGATTCAGTGGACATGGCATGCCTCCGTGGACGATTGCCGGGCCTGCCGGCGGGACTTGAGGCTGTTGAACAGCAGCAGCCAGCCGCCGAGCACGAAGAAGCCGCCGGGTGGCAGCACCATGATGACCCATGGCGCGAACTGCTCGCCGAACAGCCGCACGCCGAACAGGCTGCCGCTGCCGAGGATTTCGCGCACCACGCCCATCGCCAGCAGGGCCAGGGTATAGCCGAGCCCCATGCCCAGCGCATTGACGATGGCCGGCCAGACCCGGTGCTTCGACGCATGCGCCTCTGCCCGCCCCAGAATCAGGCAGTTGACCACGATCAGCTGGATAAAGGCGCCCAGCGCGTTGTACAGCGCCAGACTGATGACCTGGATCGCGTAGTCGATCAGGGTGACGAAGGTGGCGATGATCACCACATAGGTGGCGATGCGCACCGGGCGCGGAATGATCCGGCTCAGCGCGGACACCATCGCCGCCGACGCCACCAGGGCGAAGGTGGTCGACAGGCCCATGGCCAGCGCATTGATGGCCGAATTGGTGACGGCCAGCACCGAGCACATGCCGAGCAGCATCACGAACACCGGGTTGTTGCGCCACAGTCCTTCGCTGAAGGTGCCGGGGGGAAGGGATGGGGGGATGCTCATGGCCTGTCCTTCGCCAGGGTTGCAAGATGGGGGCGCAATGACGGCAGCAGGCTGCCGGCCCCCTGGTTCAGCGCCGTGCCGACCGCGCGCGAGGTGACGGTGGCGCCGCAGATGGCATCGATCTGCCAGGACGCGGTCTTCTTGCCGTGGCCGACGGTGACAATCGGGTGGGCCAGGGCACGGCCATCGGCGGACAGCCGGGCATCGAGCCCCGGGAAGTTCGCCAGAAACCCCTTGTCGCTCAGGATCTTGTCGCCCAGCCCCGGCGTTTCCGCCATTCTGACCACCGCAAAACCGGTAATGGTTTCGCGTGCCGGGTCGTAGCCGTAGACGAGCTGCACCTGGCCGGCATAGCCGCGCGCGGCGGCCTCGGCGGCGATGCCGACCAGTTTCCCCTGCGCGTCATAGGCGGCCAGCAGCCGCTGGCCCTGGCGGTCGGGCGCGGTGTCGGCCAGCAACTGTCCGCCGGCCAGCACATAGGGCCGGATGGTGGCAGCACTGGCCGGCACCACCCGCCGCGCCAGGGTTTCGGTTGCCTGCCGCCGGTTGGCGGCTGCATACGGCCGGCTCAACTCGTCCGCCATCACGATCAGCATCCCGCACAGCAGGGCGATGCCGCCCAGTACCAGAATCATGCGCTGGCTGCTTTCCCGGTTTGCGGTACTCATGCGCGTCTCCCGAATTTGCCGTGACCGTAGCGGCGTGGCCGGGTCAGGGCATCGATATGCGGTACCAGCGCATTGGCCAGCAAAATGGCATACATCACCCCTTCCGACGCGCCGCCCCAGAAGCGAAGGGTGACGGCCAGCATGCCGATCAGCAGGCCGTAAAGCCACAGGCCGTGCCGGCTGATCGGGGCCGTCACCATATCGGTGGCCATGAACCAGGCACCGAACATCAGCCCGCCCGAGGTCAGAACGAACAGCAGGCCGTCCGGCAGCCGGGGGAAGGGGCCGGCGAGGGCGGTGAGCAGGGCGGCACCGGTCAGCACCGCCAGCGGAATGCGCCAGTTCAGCATGCCGCGGACGGCCAGATACAGACCGCAGACCACGATCAGCAGGGCCGACGTCTCGCCCAGCGAGCCGCTGGCGCCGGGCGAGAACAGAAAGTGTCCGTGGGCCGGCAACTCGCCGGCAAACTTCCACGACGCCAGCGGCGTGGCGCCGGAAAAACCGTCCAGCCGGGCCGTGGCCCAGGCCGCCACCGGTGGCGGCATCACGAACGGCGGCGTCAGTGTCGACGGGATCAGCCCGGTAAAGCGGTCGGTCGCGCCGGCGGGGGTCCAGGTGGTCATGGCGGCGGGAAAGCTGGCCTGGACAAAGGCGCGGCCGATCAGGGCCGGATTGAACACATTGCTGCCCAGGCCGCCAAACAGCAGCTTGCCCAGCGCAATGGCGACCATGCCGGCCACGGCGCCCATCCACAGCGGCAGGGCCGGAGGCAGACTCATGGCCAGCGTCAGGCCGGTAATGACCGCGCTGAGGTCGCGCGGACGGGACGGATCGCGAATGAGCAGGCGTTCGGTCAGCACGCAACTGGCAACCACCGCCAGCACCAGCAGCAGCGCGCTGAGGCCGAACTGCCAGATCGCCCACAGCGTGACCGGCAGCAGTGCATACACCACATGGCGCATGATCTTCGGCGTGTCATGACCGGCGAGCCGGTGTGGCGAGGCACGCAGGGTCAGCCGGACCGGTTGCCGGTTCATGATGGCCTCCGCTGGCGGAGAACGGATTTGCTGATGCGGTTGTACTGCAGCAGCGGGATGCCGGACGGGCAGCCCTGCGTGCAGGCGCCGCACTCGATGCAGTCGAGCACGCCATGGCGTGCGCTCTGCTCGTATTCCTGCTTTGCCGCCAGCTGGCCAAGCAGGGACGGGTTCAGGCCCATCGGGCAGGCGTCGAGGCACTGGCCGCAGCGGATACAGGACCGGCGCTCGCGCACCGGCAGCGAGCCGGCCGGGAACACCAGAATGCCGGACAGGCCCTTGGTGACCGGGACGTCCAGCGAGGGGGCGCTGATGCCCATCATCGGCCCGCCGAGAATCACCTCCATGTCGCCCGGTGCCATGCCGGCGTGCCGGAGCACGTCGCCGATGCGGGTGCCGAGCGGAATCAGGTAATTGCCCGCCTGTTGCACCCCGGGCCCGGATACGGTCACCACGCGCTCGATCAGTCCGGCGCGCCGGGGCAGCAGTTCGCCCAGCATGGTCAGCGTGCCGACGTTATTGACCACCACGCCGATGTCCGCAGGCAATTTGCCGGACGGCACCTCGCGCTGCAGCACGGAGCGGATCAGCATTTTTTCCGCACCCTGCGGATAGCGGGTCGGCAGCACCCGGCACTGGATGCTGCGATCGGCCGGCAGTTGCGCGGCCATCGCGGCGAGGGCGGCGGGCTTGTCATCCTCCACGCCGATCAGTGCGCGATGCACACCCAGCGCATGCATGGCATAGCGGATGCCCGCCATCAGCGCGGCGGTGTGCTCGACCATGACCCGGTGGTCGGCGGTCAGAAACGGCTCGCACTCGCAGCCGTTGACCAGCAGGGTATCGAGTCTGGCCTCCCGGGGCGGACTCATCTTGACGTGAGTGGGGAACGCCGCGCCACCCAGCCCGACCAGGCCGGTGGCCTGCACTGCCGCCGCCAGTGCGTCCGGCGTCAGGGTCAGCGGATCGACCGCCGGCGGCAATGGCAGGCGGCACTGCAGACTGGACGGGTCGGTGCGGATGGCAATGGCCGGCGTGCGGCGGCCATCGGCCATTGTCAGCAGCGGCAGGGCTTCGACCGTGCCGCTGACCGGCGCATGGTGCGGAATCGACACAAAGCCGTCGGCTTCGGCGATCAGCTCACCGCGCGCCACCGGCTGACCGATCCGCACGCAGGTGCGGGCCGGCTTGCCGATATGCTGGGCCAGCGGCACCGTCACCCGCTCGGGAAACGGCAGGCGGCGGATCGGCAGGCCCGCGGTGCGGGCCTTGCCATGGTCGTCGTGCCGGGGGGCGAATATCGCTTCGAACAGTGTCATGGTCTGTCCTTATGCGAAGTGGCTGGCGCGTTCGCGCAGCGCAGGCAGGCCCGGCTCGTCCGGATTGGCCGGCGTACCCGGGTGGATGCAGGCTGCCGGACAGTGCTCGGCCGCCCGCACCAGCTCGGCATAGGTCGCCGCCGACGGGTCGGCCACGGTTGCCCTGCCGTCCGGGCCATAGGCAAACGCCTTGCCGTTCAGACGGGTGCAGTCGTCGCAGGCGGTGCAGTCGGCCGGATCGATCCATGCCGGCTCGAATGCCGTTGCCGCCGTTGCTGCCGGAGCGGCAGCCGGCTGCCCGCCGGGCGGCGGTGCGCTGCCGGCGAGTGCGAACAGCGTGTCCGACAGCTGGCGCGCCATGTCCTGGCGTGCACGGGCGACGGCATCCTGCACCTGGCTGCCTTGCGCCTGTCCCGACAGGGCGCGCAACTGGTGCCAGAAGCGCAGACGGTCGTCGGCCGAGCGCACAATGCTGTCGCTGACCGCCAGCCGTCCGATGCGGCCATCGCCCTGCAGCACCTCGATATACGGCACATGGCCGGCGCGTTCGGCCTCCGGCAAGGCGAGCAGCGCGGCGAACGGCAGCATCCGTCCGTTGTCATCGGCCGCTCCGATCTTGCGGAAGTGCTTGCCGAAGCGCGCTTCGGTACAGGCGAAGTCGGCAAAGGTAAAGGGTTTTTGCCGGCGCAGCGGCTGGCCGCTGTCGTCGTGGCCGACCAGTTCGGTCATCGGCCAGTCGGCATCCGGTGCCGGATTGCCGCTCAGGTCCAGCCCGTCGCCGATCAGCGGCCCGGCATCCGGATCGAAGCGGAACAGCGGGTAGGCGCGCGATTCGACCGCCAGCCGCGACTGGCGGTCCATGCCGTCGTCCGCCACGCCGTGCTCGGCCGGACAGACGGCATAGATGTTGAACAGGGCCGGTCGCTGGCTGTTCAGGCCGTCGATAAAGCCGCCCAGCAGGTGCGGGAGATGGCTGACGGCCGACTGCAGCACGAAGCTCGTGCGGTGGGCCATGGCAATCAGGCCGATTTCCTTGCGGATTTCCTGCTTGCCGCGTCCGACCTTGCCATACGGCGACATGTCGGACACCTGGCCGACAAAGCCCGAGGTGCAGGCCTGGCCACCGGTATTCGAGTACACCTGCGTATCCAGCACCAGTATCTTGACCGGCGTGCCGGAGGCCAGCGCACGCGACAGGTTCTGGAAACCGATGTCATACATGGCGCCATCGCCGCCGATGGCCACCACCGGCGGGCAGAGCTGCCATTCGTCGTGGCTGAAGTCGCGCCAGTTGAAGCGCTGGTAGAAACCGGCCTTTTCCGCAGTAAGGGGCGCGCCGGACAGCACGTCCTCCACCTGGCGGATGGCCCGGAAGCCTTCGGCCATGCGTGACATGTGGCCCTCGAACAGGCCCATGGCCATCGACGGGCTGTCCTGAAACAGGTGCGAGGACCACGGGAACGGATACGGGTTGTACGGCCAGGACGAAGCCCACACCGAAGTACAGCCGGTCGAGTTGACTGCCCCCATGGCGGCCCGCCCGCTGCCGGACGGGCCGGATTCGTAGCGCCAGACCAGATCGCGCAGCCGGGCCAGCAACTGTCCCATGTCCTTGAGCCAGGCGCGGTCGACCACGGTGTTCTCATGGCCACTGTCGAGCAGGTCGGCGAGGCGGGACAGGGTCAGGTCGCCGTCCGGAACGGCAAGGCTGGCATCGGCCAGTGCCTCGGCGTCGGACAGATCGATGCCCGCCACCAGCTGCTGGCGCATATGGGCTTCCAGCCGGACGATCAGGTCCTTCAGCCGTGTCAGCTGGCGTTCCACTCGCGGCTGCATCAGCGCGCTGACCGTCGAGGTGAACAGGTGGATGGCGGTCTTTTCTCCGCAGCCGAGACAGGCACCGTCGCCACAGGCCATCGACCCGTAGTGGCGCTTGTCGAGCAGCAGGGTTTCCAGTGCGCCGATCCCGTTGTCGAGATCGCGGATGCGGGCGAATTCCGGTGGCGTATTGGGCAGGTCGCGCCACAGATCCCAGCGCTGCCGCAGCCCGGCAATGGCGGTCTCGTCCTGCGGGCGGGCGCTCAGCGCGCCGTCCTTGCACACGCTGATACAGGCCATGCAGCCCTTGCAGGTGGACGGATTGACCGTCAGCGCAAACAGCCCGCCACTGCCGGCGCACTGCTTCTCGCGCACAGTCCAGTACGGTGCGGTGAGGGCAAAATCGGTGTCCCCCAGTTCGCTGCGCAGCCGCCCCAGTTCCCGCTCCAGACTGTCGTGCGTCTCTCCGGGCTGCTGCTCGGCCAGTACCTGGTAGATGGCGCTGTCGAGTGCGGTACCGACCTGGCCGCCGTGGCCCTGCGGGTGACAGCCGGCATGCAGCAGGGTGGCCAGCCTGTGGCTGACCCGGCGCAGATGCACGGTCGGCGTGCCGCCGGTTTCGATGCGGCGGATCAGCGTCGCCAGCAAGTCGGCCGGCCGGACCACCAGGCCCGGCAGGGCCGAATCGGGACACACGGCATAGCACTTGCCGCAGGCCGTGCACTTGTCCGGCTGCCAGTGCGGGTAGTCGAAGCGGATCTGTGTCATGTCGCGCATCAGCCCGGTGACCGGTGGCAGCAGCGACAGGGCCTGGAACGGGTCGGCCGGCCGGTCCGAGCCGCGGCCCGCCACGTAATGCACGCCGGTGCGCTGCCAGAAGCGGTGGATGTCACCCAGCGGCGACTGGCTGCGCGGCCGTGCCGCCAGGGCTGCCGGGGCGACGGGCAACAGGGCGGGGGCGTCGGCTGCCTGCGGCGGCATGTGGCGGATCTCGCGGGTCTGGTCGAAGCCGCGCCGCACCACGCGCAGATTGTCGGTCACCACCTGCTCACCCTTGGCGCCGAACTTGCGGCGCAACTGCGCCTCGATGGCGGAGAACAGGCGCGCCTCGTCAAGGCTGGCACGCGCCATCAGCGGCGAGGCGGCAAAGAAGGCGCCCTGGAAGGCATTGCCCTGCATGCGCAGTTGCAGCTCCGGATGGCTTGCCTCGTCGCGGGCGATCGAGAAACCGTCGACAAAGAACAGGCGAATCCCGCGTTCGGTGATTTCCTGCTGACGGGCCGTCGGAATGCCGGCCCAGACCGTGTCCGGGTCCTGGCTGTCCGCCTGCAGAATGAACACGCCGCCGGGTTTCAGGCCATCCAGCGGATTGGAGTGGCTGAACACATTGGGATCGGGCGACATCACCACGTCCACGTAGCGATACTCGCAGTTGAGGCGGATCGGCGTCGGGGCGGCGGCAAGGTAGTAGGTGGTCGGCTGGCCCTTCTTTTCCGAACCGTACTTCGGATTGGCGCGGATTTCCCAGTCCAGCAGCTCGAACAGCGTCATGGCCAGGTTCTTGCCGGTGGTGATGGCGCCCCAGCCGCCGATGGAGTGGATGCGGACAGTCAGGGCGTCCGGCGGCATCAGGTCCGGATTGACCGAGCCCTTGACCGCCAGTTCGCGCACCTGCGGATAGGCAGCCAGCAGACTGTCGTTGCATTCCGCCTCGACCGGCGACAGCGGTTCGCTGATGAAGTCGATACCCAGATAGAAGAAACGGCGCTGGCTGCTGTCGGGCAGCATGTTTTCCACCGCGCCGATCAGGCATTCCGGCTGCAGGTCGCGTGAACCGAGGCCGTACACCCCCGAGTACAGATCGGGCGCCTCGGCCGCGGTCATGGCGGCATGGCCGGGGTAGGGCAGCGGCTTGCCGCGCGGGGTGCGGCCGTTTTCCAGACACTTGCCGAGAGTGGCGCGGACTTCGCGCATCAGCGGCAGATCTTCGGCCAGCGGCTGGTCGGTCCGTTCCAGCACCGCCACGCCCTTGCAGCCCTTGATGACCTCGCCCAGCAGATCACCGGCAAACGGCCGGTACAGGGTGATGCCGACCACACCGACCTTGAGCTGGCGTTCGAGGCGCAGCCAGTCGGCCACGGCCTGCGCCTCGACAATCATCGAACCCATGCCGACGATCAGATAGTCGGCGTCGTCGCAGCGGTAGCGCGACAGGCGCTGGTAGTGGCGGCCGGTCAGCGCGCCGTATTCGTGCATGGCCTGATCGGCCAGCCCGGCGACGTGGGCATGGAAGTACGGACGCTGCGCCGCCATGGTCTGCATGAAGGCGTCCTGGTTCTGCACCCCGCCCGACATCAGCGGCAGGTCGACGTCCCACAGTGCCGGCACCCGGCGGCGGGTCGGGCCGAACAGCAGGCGCTGTGCCGGCGTCGGGCTGTCGATCAGGTCTTCCGGCGAACCGAGGTATTCGGCAATCAGTTCGCGCTCGGGCTTGCGGATCGGCTCCAGCAGGTGAGTGGTCAGAAAGCCGTCCTGGGCCACCACCGCCGGGGTCAGTGCCAGTTCGGCGGTGCGGCGGCCGATCAGGTTGAGGTCGGCGGCTTCCTGCGCGCTGTTGGCGAACAACTGGAAAAAACCGGTGTCATCGATGCAGTGAAAATCATCGTGGGCACAGTGCACATTGAGCGAGGCATGGGTGATGGCGCGGCAACCCATATTCAGCACATAGGGCAGGCGCTTGCCGGCGGCGGCGTACAGCGACTCGTGCATGAAGGCAATGCCCTGCGACGACGAAAAATTGGTCGCCCGCAGGCCGGTCATCGACAGACCGGCGGTGACTGCCGCTGCCGCGTGTTCGGATTCCGGCTCGACAAAGATCAGCGGTCTGCCGGAGACATTGATATGGCCGTTCGCCGCCTGTTCGGCCCAGTACTCCCCCATCTGCGTCGATGGCGTGATCGGGTAGGCGCCGGCGGCGTCGGATGCCTCGCGCTCGCACAGGATCACCGCGGTATTGCCATCCACGGCCATGCGTTCGCCCGGATATCGGTAGCGGACTTCTTCTGCCGCCTTTTTTCCCTTGATGCCAAACATGATTAAGCCTCTGAGTCGTAGATCTGGAATTCGGAGTCACTGTGGTCGGGCTGTCGCGGCCGCATCGGGCCGGACGCGCTCACGGGGTATGGGCAGGGGAGACCGGCAGCGCTTCCCGGCGGCGGACCGGACCGGCGGCAGGGCCACGCTCCGCCGTGGCCGGCGTGGACAGCCAGACAATGGCGCCGGTCGGGCAGCGGGCCGTGGCCTGGCGCGACGCCTGGCGCACGTCGCCGGCAATGACTGCCAGCCCGTCCTCCAGCCGGATCAGTCCCGGCGCGGCGTCGGCCACGCAGCGGCCACAGGCGGTACAGGTGACGGCACAGGCATCACGGGCATCAGGGCCGGGCTGGCGGTTGCGACAGGCCACCCACAAGCGGTTTTCCAGCGGTTCCAGGGAGATCAGGGCGCGCGGGCAGGCATCGACGCAGTCGCCGCAGGCCGTGCAGCGGTCCGGGTCGATCACCGGCAGGCCGTGGGTATCGAGATGGATGGCATCGAAGCGGCAGCGCAGCGTGCAGTCGCCCAGTCCCAGACAGCCCCAGCTGCAGGCCTTGGCGCCGCCGGACACCATCTGGGCGGCGCGACAGCCCGGCAAGCCCTGGTAATGGGCGCGCTGGCGGGCCACATGCTGGCCGCCGGCACAGGCCAGCCGCGCCACCCGGCGCACCCGGGTGCCGACAGGGGTGCCGAGCAGGGCGGCGATGCGGGCCAGTGCATCGGCCGGGGCGGTATTGCACGCGGCGGGGGCAATCTGTCCGGCCAGCAGGGCGTGGGCGAACTGCTGACAGCCCGGCACGCCGCAGCCCCCGCAGTTGGCCTGCGGCAACAGTTCGCAGATGGCTTCCAGCCGCGGATCTTCTTCCACCTGCAGCCAGCGGTATGCGAGCGCCAGCAGGGCGGCCAGCGTGCCGCACAACACCGCCATTGCCATTGCGGCGGTACTGATGTGGGAAAGGATTTCCATGGTCTCTGTCGTGTTTGATCCGGTGATCCGGGCCGGTATTGGCTCCGGTCCGGATATCAATGACTACGACACAAGACTGAGAGGCGAGGGGCTTGTCGGTCAAGCGGTTGCTTGGTTGAATCGCGGCAATATCCTGATATGGTCAGAATTATTAATATTCATGACGCAATTTCGATAAGTCATTCATTTTGCTGATTCATTTCTGAAGTCTGCGAAATGGATTTTCAATAAGTTATCGAATCGGCAAGTTCACAAAGCGACATGTCAGATATATCGGGTTAATCCCTTTGGTATTTTTCTGGACTCGGGAATCATTATGGCCGGAGAAAAAAGGTAACTGTTTTTTCGCCCTGTCCGGCCGATCGGGTATTTCGCCGCGAGTCCTGAAAAACGCATGCCGGGCAGAATCCGGTATGCTTGCCGCCGCACCCGAACTTCATTCCCGGTCCATGTACAAACTTGAACGCCACAAGGCCGAGGTGCGGGACGAGGTCAACCGCCTCGGCCTGTGCCCGCTGATGAACGACACGCGCTGGCGGCGGCTGCAGGCCGCCATCGACAGTCTGCCGTTTCCGCCGCCCTACCAGCGCAAGGACGTCCTGCGCGCCGAGCCGGACTCGCCGGACCTCGATGCCGATGTCAGCTACCAGGGCAATTACACGGACGAGTGCCTGGGGCCGTTTTTCGCCACGGAATGGATCCGCATCCGGCCGCGCTATCTCAAGCAGGTCGGGCGCCTGCTGCCGCCGGTCCTGGTCGATTGCGAGGCGGAGCTGCTGCAGGCGTTACGGGCGTACGGGCTGCGGCATGAACGGGACGGGGACACGATCGTGATCCACGGCTACAAGCCGACTGCCAGCGCTGGCTGACGGCCTGCCCGAACCTTATTTCAGCCACAGGCACATATCGTCCAGGTGCCTGAAGTGCCAGCGGTTCTCGTCTTCCGGTCCGATGATGCTGTCCTCGCAGCAGGGGGCGCCCAGATCGAGAAGGTGCATGGGGATCGGCTCGTTGTCGAGCAGCGAGAAGAACACCCGCACGGTGGGGCGCAGCAGCGAATCCTGTCCCGGCTCGGTGACCACGGCCAGTCGCTGGGACGCCAGCCGCACCAGCGAGCCGACCGGGTAGATGCCGACCGACTTGACGAAGGCATTGAACAGCACCTTGTCGAAGTGCCCGTCCCAGCTGGCCATCTGCCGCATGGCGCCGGCAGGATTCCAGGGCTCCTTGTACGCGCGTTGCGAAGTCACCGCGTCATAGACATCACAGATCGCGCCCATGCGTGCCAGCAGCGGAATCTCGTTGCCGGCCAGACCATGCGGGTAGCCCTGACCATTCATTTTCTCGTGGTGGTAAAGCGCAATCTCCTGTACCTCGGGCGCGGCGCCGCCGGCACGCAACAGCTCGGCCCCGGCGGCCGGGTGGCCTTTCATGATCTCGAACTCGGCATCGGTCAGCTTGCCCGGCTTGTTCAGTACATCCAGCGGCATGGCTGCCTTGCCCAGGTCATGCATCAGACCGCCGATGCCGGCAAGGCGGGTGTGCTCTTCACTCAGTCTGAGTTGACGAGCCAGGGACAGCATCAGCGCACAGACAGCGACCGAGTGCAGGTAGGTGTAGTCGTCGTGGGTCTTGAGGCGGGCCACGCTCAGCAGCGCGATCGGGTGGCGCTCGATGGAACTGGCGATCTCGTCCACCAGCGGCAGGGTGGCATTCGGATCAATGGCCTTGCCGAGCCGGGCCTCATTGAACATCTCCACGATCTGTCCCTTGGCAGACAGGCAGATGTCCTTGGCGCGGGCCACTTCGGAAGCCATGGGGCTGGTGCTGTCACAGGTCTCGACCGGCGGGCTCATCCCGGTCAGCGCAGGGGCCTCCGGCGCGTCCGGCGGCGCCTCGCTGCGGCCTTCCGGCCGGGGGCATCCAGCCGTGGACTTGATCCATACCTCGCGAATACCCGCTTCCATGATGGCGCGGATGTCGGCCGGGTCGGTCAGCAGAAAGCTGCCCCGCAGGAACGGGTGCTTCAGCCAGGAGCCGCCAAGCTTGTGAATGTACATGCCGGGGCGCAGGTCTTGGACGGGAATGCGTTTTGCCAACATGGTGTCTCTTTGGTGAAGAAGGGGGGTTACTGCACGGATACCCGCTGACGACCCGCAGGCTGCACTGCCTGGTGCCGGCCATGCCCTGCGGAGTATTCAGCTCCTTGTCTTGCTGCCAATGATATTGGCATTCTAGAGGGCTGAAAAAATCATTTCAATCATGACTCCGGTGAAAATGCCTGCGAAGTGTTGTCGGTTTTACCGTGGTGCTGCATCAGGCGCAGCGCCTGTCTCGTCCCACACCTTAGTGATGCAGACACAGGGCGGACATAGGAAACCATGCTGACAGCAGGGATGTCGCATTCCTGAAGTATCCCTTTCCCCGCGCCGGCAAGGCTTGACGCGGCGTAAAGGGCCATGGCGACAATCAGGTGGCCGGTTGACGAAGATCAACGTCGTGGCCGTTGCCGGGGCCGTGTTTCTCCTGCGGCATTCGACCAGGCGCCCGGACGGGCAGTGACATCGCCATTGAGAGCGTCAAAGGCGTGATGAATGGAAAAGAAGGCATCGCCAATTTCATTCACTGTGCGTCCACAACCGGCACGGATCGGGCAGATGAATGCTGCATGGTCCGGGGCCGTGGCACAGGTGATTTGAGCGGTGTATCGGGACCGGGAGCCTGGCCGGCCTCCGGTCCCATACCGTCATGCGTGCCGGCCCGTGTTCCGGCTTACTGGTGGGCGTCGTGGCTCATGCCGCCGCCGTTCAGCGCCCGGGCCGGGGCGCTGACGGCGACCGATTCACGCTTGCCGTCAGCGGTCTCGAATACCAGCGTCAGCGGCACCTTGTCGCCCGGCCGGATCTGCTGTTTCAGCTCGATCAGCATGATGTGGTAACCGCCCGGGCGGAGTTCCACCGCCTTGCCGGCCGGCAGCACGACACTGGCGACCTGGCGCATCTTCATTACATTGTCCTGCATGGCCATCTCGTGGACTTCGACAGCCCGGGCCGCCGGCGACGCCGCGCTGACCAGCTTGCTGTCGCGGTCGGCGGTCAGGCGCATGAAGGCACCGGTGGCCTGCTGCTGCGGCACGGTGGCGCGGACCCAGGCATCACTGATCGTGACCTGTGCCTGGGCGGCGGAGGCGATGATGGCGCCGGTACAGAAAACCAGTGCGGTTCTGATCGGGGAGAAGGTCATGGTGGGGCTCTTTTCCTGGCAGGGTGAAAGGGTCAGGCGAGGGCGAAGACCTGGCGCAGGTCATCGACGCATTCATCGACACTCTGGCTGTGCTGCAGCGCCAGCTGCAGCTTCCCGTGCCGGTCAAAGACAAAACTCAGCGCGGTGTGATCCATGGTGTACGACGATCCGGTCGGGACTTTCTGGTAGAACACATTGAAGTTGCGGGCCGTGGCAGCCGTCTGTTCCGGGGTGCCGTACAGGGCGACAAAACCGGGGTCGAAGGCAGCGACATACTTGTCCAGCACCTCTGGCGTATCGCGCTCCGGATCGACGGTAATGAAAATGACCTGCAGCTGCTCGCCATCCTTGCCGAGCGCCTTGCGGATCTGCGTGGCCCGGTACAGCGCGGTCGGACAGACATCCGGGCACTGGGTAAAGCCGAAGAACACCATGACCACCTTGCCGCGATAGTCGGTCAGCGTGCGGGTGCGTCCCTGCGGATCGGTCAGTGCGAAATCGCGCCGGACATCCTGATCGCTGAAATCCATGCCGTGCAGGTTCTTGAAACGGCTGGCGGCAGGTTCTGCCTTTGGTCCGCAGCCGGCCAGCGCCAGCATGAGCCCCGCTGTCTGCAGGAGAAAAAGGCGTCGCGGGGTGTCGTAAGGCATCGGCATGGCATCGGGGTCGAGGTACGACCCGGCTGTAGGAAAAGGGCTGGCCGGCCAGCCGGGCGGGGCGCCGCGGACAAGGGCCATGACAGGCGAAAGCACTATAACCCTTACCCGGTTGACCGCTGCTGTGACAGATTGCCGCAGCAGCGACCACGCCGGGCCGATGCGGAAAAGGCGCGGACGGCTATTGCCGCAAACCGATGGCCAGGCGATTGAATGCGCTCATCAGCGCAATGGCAAAGCACAGGTCCGAGATCTCGACCTCGCTGAAATGGGCCTTCAGCGGTTCGAATGCCTGATCCGGCGCATGGGTGCGGGCCACGTCCACCAGTGACTCGGTCCAGGCCAGCGCCGCGCGTTCGCGTTCGCTGAAATGCGGACTCACCCGCCAGCCGGCCAGACTGTCCAGTCTGGCATCCGGCATGCCGCCTGCGCGCAGCAGCGCCGCGTGCATTTCCAGACAATAGGCGCAGCCATTGATCTGCGAAATCCGCAGATTGACCAGTTCGATCAGCGTCTTGCCGAGCGGGCTGTGCGCCAGGGCTTTCTTGACGGCACCGAGACCCTGATAGGCGTCCGGCGAGAGGGTCTGGTACGGCAGGCGAAGGGCAGTCATGCAGGGATTCCAGTAGCGGGGAAAAAGAAAAGCCGGGCTCCCGGATGGCAGTCATCAGGATTCCCCGGCGGTCTGTCGCTACTTTAGGCAACCAATGGCATAGTAAACAGGTGCAAGAATGAACAATTGGACTGGGCCATGGACATGGACTTCCGCCTCCCGGCGCTGCAAAAGCTGCAGGGCGAACCGATCTACCTGCAGCTGTACCGGCGCTTTCGCGACGCGATTGCCGAGGGCAAGCTGCGTCCGGGCGACCGGGTGCCGTCGGTGCGGAGTCTGGCCAGCGAGCTGAACCTGGCGCGCGGTACGGTGGAAACGGCTTACCAGATGCTGGGCAGCGAAGGCTATCTGCTGGCCCGGGGGCCTGCCGGCACCGTGGTGTCGCCCCGGCTGGCAGACCGCACTGGCCGTGGCGCACCCCCGGTCCGGCCGTGTTCCCCGTCGGCCCCGCGGACAACGGTGACCGAGCCGCCACCGTTTCAACTGGGCCTGCCCGCCCTGGACATGTTTCCGCGCAAGACCTGGGCACGACTGGCCGGACGTCATGCGCGCAGCCTGGATGTCGCCGCCATGGCCTATCCCGACCCGTGTGGGCATGAAGCGTTGCGTCATGCGATCGCCTCCTATCTGGGCATCTCGCGCGGCATTGCCTGCACGCCTGAACAGGTCTTTGTCACGGCCGGCTATCGTTGCGCGCTGGATCTGGTCTGTCGTGCCGCGCTGCAGCCGGGCGATACCGGCTGGTTCGAGGACCCGGGATACCGCTTCGCCAGGCAGTTTCTGGAACAGGCCGGCATGCGCTTGTCGCCGGTGGCAGTGGACGACGACGGGCTGGATGTCGAGGCCGGGCTGCGGCAGGCCGGCGCGGCGCACTTTGCGCTGGTCACCCCCTCGCACCAGAGCCCGCTGGGCGTTGCCCTGTCCCTGCCGCGCAGACTGGCCCTGCTGGAATGGGCCACGGCTACCGGTGGCTGGATCATCGAGGATGATTACGATAGCGAATTCCGCTACCACGGCCGTCCGCTGCCAGCCCTGAAAAGCCTGGATCGCGCCGGGCGCGTGCTCTACGCCGGGACGTTCAGCAAGGTGCTGTTTCCCGGGCTGCGTCTCGCCTATCTGGTCGTCCCCGAGTCGCAGATCGCCAGATTCAGGGAGACGGCAAGCGTGCTGCATGGCCACGGCGCCATCCTGCATCAGGCCACCGTGGCCGATTTCATGGCGCAGGGACACTTTGCCCGTCACCTGAAGACCATGCGCAGCCTGTATGCCGAGCGTCGCGGCTATTTGCTCGATGCCCTGACGCAGGTGTTCGGCGATGCGCTGTACGTGCCGCCGCGCCGGGGCGGCATTCATCTGCTCGCCCATCCACGGGCCGGCTGCAGCGACCGGACGCTGGCCACGCTGGCGAATGCCGAAGGGCTGGCGGTGGAGGCCCTGTCCGCCTGGGGCCGGCTGGACACGTCTCCTGAAGGGCTGTTGCTGGGTTTCACCAATCTGGCGACGGCCGGGCAGGCACTGGGCCTGTGCCGGCGGCTGGAGAAAGCCTGGGGGCGCTTGCCGGGCCCGTCCGTGGCTTGACGCCGGCAGGCCGCCGCCTGTCAGCTGCGGCCCGTTGTGCAACAGGATTTTTCATCAGCATCGTCTACAGTAAATGATATTTGCATTGCCGCGTGGCAGGTCGGGGCGCAGCTGAACAGACTTACTCAAGAGATGACTGGAAGAAGGCGGTTTCAATGAAATGTCCTGCGATACAGGCCAATGAAAAGGAACGGTTGATCGCACTGGGCGCCTACGGGCTGGAGGACGGGCAGCCATTGCCCAGCCTGGACCCGGTCGTTCATATCGCCGCGCGGATGTCCGGCATGCCGGTGGCAGCGGTCAACATGATCGGCACTGACCATGTGTTCTTTGCGGCCAGCACCGGTGTCGGTGAAGTCGACATGCGTCGCGACGTGTCGTTCTGTGCCCATGCCATCAATTATCCGGACGGGATGGTGATACCGGACACGATGCTGGACGAGCGCTTTCACGACAACCCGCTGGTGACCGGTGCCGCCGGCGTGCGCTTCTATGCCGGCGTGCCGCTGCTGTCGCCGGACGGTCTGGCGCTGGGGGCATTGTGCATCCTCGACCGCCAGCCACACCCCGAGTTCTCTGAGGAGGAATGGCAGCGTCTGCGCGAGCTGGCCAGGATGGCGTCCGACCGGCTGGAACTGCGCCGGATCGCGGTCAGCGCCGAGCGGACCCGGCCGAAGTTCGACGAATACGCCAGCGGCTCGCTGACGCCGGTCATCTGGTTCGACGAAGACGGCGGCATTGTGGCCTGGAATGATGCCGCTGCCGCCGTGTATGGCTACACGCAGGCCGAAGGTATCGGATGCGCGGTCGACAGCCTGCTGGCCGAGGACGAGCGCCCGGCGTTCCGGGCACTGATTGTGCAGGCGGTGGAAGCGGGGTCGCTGGACCGGCTCGACGTGCCTGCCGAACTGAATGGCCTGTGCCGCAACGGTCAGGTGCTCCGGCTCGGTTTTTCGCTGTTCTGCTGGCGGGATGCTGGCCGGCTGATGTTCGAGGCCGTGCTGCGCGACCAGACGGCGCAGCGGCGCGAGCGGGACGAATTGCGCCAGCAGGCCTGTTTTGACGCCCTGACCGGGCTGGCCAACCGGAGCCGGTTCTATCGCTGTGTCGAAGCCGTGCTGACCCGTGCCGAACCGGCCGTGGTACTGATGATCGACCTGGACGGATTCAAGGACATCAACGACACGCTCGGCCATGCGCTGGGAGACAGCATCCTGCGGGAGGTGGCGGTCCGGTTGAGCCATATGGCCGGCCCGGCCGATACCGTCGCCCGCATCGGCGGGGACGAATTTGCCGTGCTGCTGACCGGTATCAGCGATCCGGATGCAGCATCGCAGGCGGCGGATACGGTGATCGGGATCATTGGCCGGACGATGGTCATTGACGGCCACGAGATCCGGGTCTCGGCCAGCTGTGGCGTGGCCCTGGCCCCGCTGCATGCGATGGAAGCGCTGGAACTGGTCGGCAATGCCGACCTGGCGCTGTTCAAGGCGAAGAGCATCGACCGCGGCCGGCGCTCGCTGTTCGAGCCTGCTCTGCGGATGGAGGCGGTGGCGCGCCGGCGCCATGGGCTGGAGCTGCACCGCGCGGTCGACAATGGCGAATTCCTGCTGTTCTACCAGCCGCAGGTCAGCCTGATCGACGGGGCCATTACCGGCGCCGAAGCCCTGATCCGCTGGCTGCATCCCGAGCGCGGGCTGCTGACGCCGGCGGCCTTCCTGCCCTCGCTCGAAAGCGGGCCGCTGGCCGCCACGGTCGGCGCCTGGGTGCTCGACGCGGCCTGCGCGCAGGCCGCGTTCTGGCGCCGGCACGGCGCGCCGTCCCTGCGGATGGGGGTCAATCTGTTCGGCGCCCAGTTCCGCGTCGGCGGGCTGGCTGCCGATGTCATCGGCGCGCTTGAGCGGCATGGACTGCCGCCGGATGCGCTGGAACTGGAAGTGACCGAAAATATCGCACTGGCCCACGACGATGTTGCGCTGGCGACGCTCGAGCGGCTGCGCGCGCAGGGCGTCGGCATTGCCTTCGACGACTTCGGCACCGGCTATGCCTCGCTGAGCCTGCTGAAAACCTATCCGCTGACCCGGATCAAGATCGACCGCAGCTTTGTCCAGGGCATGCTGGAATCGCGACGCGATGCGTCCGTGGTTCGCGCCATCCTCGACATGGCCCGCAGTTTCGAGCTGCAGACCATTGCCGAGGGGATCGAAACCGATGCCCAGCGCCAGCGGCTGCGGCTGGAGCGGTGCGACGAGGGGCAGGGCTATCTGTTCGGCAAACCGCTGCCGGCCGCACAGTTCGAGCTGTTGCTGGGCATCGGCCGCGGCGCGAAGGTCGCCGCCTAGGCCGCCGACCGGATTTTGGGCTTTTAATAAGAATGATTGTTATTTACTATGCGGGGTGTGCCGTTTCAGGAACCGGATTTCCGCCATGACCAAACCGCTTGCTTCACCGGCATCGACCGGCCGCTTCACCGCTGCGGGGGTGACACCATGACCGTCTCCACCCAGGATTTCGAACGTCTGGTCGATGAACACCGGGTGCTGATCCGCCAGTACGCCCAGGTGCAGGCCCGCAGCCACCAGTACATGAGGACGCAGGAGGCAGAGATCGAACGCCTGCAGGCCGAAGCCGTGCAGTTGCGTGCGGCGCTGATTGCACGGGATACGGCACTGGCCTGGGCGGCGGAAGACCAGGCCCGGATGGCGGCGGCCCTGCCGGGGCTGCCGAAGCGCTTTGCACTGGCCCGGCGGGTGGAGTCGCTGCTGGACCGGATGCAGACCCTGCTGCGCGAGCGGACGGCGTGGCAGTGGCGCGGGGCAGGGGGGCGGCTGACCGCGGGGCAGGAAAAGGCGGTGCTCTGCATCGGCCAGGACCCGATGACCGCCAGCGCCACGCGCGAACTGGTCGAGCAGGTGGGCGGGCGTTTCCTGCACCATGATGGCGGCGATGAAGTCGATGCGTCGATGCTCGAGGCCAGCCTGATTGCGGCCGACCTGGTGATCTGCCAGACCGGTTGCGTCAGCCATGGCGCCTACTGGCGGGTCCAGGACCATTGCAAGCGTACCGGCAAGCGCTGCGTGCTGGTCGACCGCCCCGATGCGCTCGACGTGGTACGGGTATACCGGTCGGCAACCACGCGCTAGCGGCCCGGGCTCCCGGGCCGGACGGCGTCCCCGCAGCCTGCCGGCACGGGACCCAGCGGAGAAAATCAGCGCTTGTCCGATAGTTGATAGTTAATGTCCTGCTTCCGGTAATCCGTGCCGGCCGCCATGACTACACTCGTTCCTCTGTTGCCAACACGGCATGCATCGCCCACGGCGATCGCTGGTGATAAAGAGGAAAAGGGTGGAAATGACGCTGGAAGCCATAATTGACCCGCGCGGTCAGGTCGGAATAAACACAATCGGATTGTCGCCCCGTCCGGACATGGCCGCGTTGAAAGCCGGCCCCATCCTTTTCTACGACAATACCAAACTGGATTTCTGCCATTACGCGGAAATCTTTACCGCAATCAAAAGAAACTTCCGCGAGCGCGGCATCTGTCATTTTTCCGACTTCCGGCAATCCGTGCGCGGCAGCATGTCTTCCGATCTGCGGGAACGGGCCCGCCATCTGGCGCGGGACGGCTATGTTGCCGCCGTGGTCGCGCTGGCCGACATGGGCACTTCGCCGATGACCACGGTGCTGGCCATCGAACTGGAAAAGGCGGGCATTCCGACCCTGCTGATTTCCGCACCGCCGGGAGATGGCCTGGCCAGACATGTGGCTTATTTCCGTGCCGGCCATCTGTGCATCTGCAATCTCGACATTTATCAGGCCAGCACGGTCGACGAGATTACCCGGCAGGTCGAAGAGAATATCGGCTACATGATCGATGCCCTGACCCTGCCCGGCCATGAAATCGACCAGTGCGCGGCAATTGACTCACTTCTGGATACACAGCCGCAGTGGGACCTGAATGATGCGCTGAAACTGGTGCAGGGACTGGAAAAGAACGGCGATGCGGCGCCAGGGCGCTATCTGGAAGTCCTGATGAACCAGTGCGAGGCGCTGTCCATCGGCGACGGCCTGCCGTTCATCCCGCCGACGGAAGCGCGAGTGGCCAGAATGGCCACCTTCTGCCCGTATTCGCCGACAGAGGTCCTGATCCCGGAAGCCGGGCCATCCGGCAAGGACATCACGGTCCGGGACGTCATGGTCAATGCGGTCATGGCCGGGTGCGAACCCGAATACCTGCCGGTGGTCATTGCCACCTTCCAGGCCATGCGCAACCCGGCATTCAATTTCCAGCAGTCGATTACCACTTCCTACAATGGTGGCAATCTGGTGCTGGTCAGCGGTCCGATCGCCCGCGAACTGCGCATCCACTCCGGCCAGGGCTGCCTCGGCCCGGGATTCCGGGCCAATGCGACCATTGGCCGGGCGGTCAACCTGACCCTGCTCAATGTCTGCCGCGCCTATCCCGGCAAGGCGGATCTGGGCTGTCTGGGCTCGCCGGTCGAGTTCACGTACTGCTTTGCCGAAAGCGTGGAACACAGTCCGTGGCCCGGCATCAATGCCGAGCATTTCGATGAGCAGACGTCCACCGTCTATCTGCTGAAAGCCGAACCACCGACTGATGTCGTGGACTTTCTCAGCAGGACGGCCGCTGGCCTGCTGGAAACCCTGATCGACAGCGCGACCCACCTCGGGCGGATGAACGCCTATATCCCCGGCCGCATCCTGATTGTCCTGACCCCCGATCACGCGCAGATGCTGACCCGGGACGGCTGGGACAAGCCGCGACTGCGCCAGTACCTGTTCGAGCGGATCCACAACCCGCGCGCCAGCGTCGAGGGCCGGGGACTGGTGCCGGTGCGACCGGCGTCGTTCGGGGCCCTGGACCCGGTACCGGCCACCCGCAGCCCCGGCGATATCGACCTCGTCGTTGCCGGCGGACGCGGCGGGCACTCGGCCATCATCGCCAGCTGGGGCCTGTACAGCGACGCCGTGGTGCAGCCGGTCCGGTTGCCGGACGGTCGCAATGCCAGAAGCATTCTCGATTTTCAATAAGAACGCTATCCGCTTCCCCGACCCGGGTAAGCGCCCGCCGCTTGCGGCAAGGAGAGTCGTCATGTTTGCCATCAAAGAAATCGTGGCCAGGGAAGTACTCGATTCCAGAGCCGATCTGACCCTGGAAGTGGACGTGCTGCTGGAAAATGGTGTCATGGGCCGCGCGATGATTCCCACAGGCTGCTCGGTGGGAAAACATGAAGCCGTCGAGCTGCGCGATCATCAGTCGACCCGGTTCAATGGCAAGGGCCTGTTGAAGGCCATCGACATGATCCGCACCGAGATCCGGCCGGCGCTGCTGGGCAAGAACCCGCTGGACCAGACCGGGATCGACCGGCTGCTGATCCGCCTGGACGGCACCGACAACAAAAGCCGCCTTGGCGCCAACTCGATTCTCGGCGTGTCGATGGCGGTGGCCAAGGCCGCAGCCAGCCATCTGGGGCTGTCGCTGTGCGCCTATCTCGGCGGCAAGACCGGGCATGAGATTCCGCTGCCTATCCTGACCATGCTGTGCGGCGGCAAGCACGGCGGCGGAAATGTCGATTTCCAGGATTTTCAGGTGATTCCGCTGCGGGCACGAAGCCTGCACGATGCGCTGGCCGTCGGGAAAAATATCTATAACGCGCTGAAAAGCCTGATGAAAAGCCAGGGTATGCCGGTCGGCGTCTCCGGCACCGGCGGCTTCATGCCGACGCTGCCGTCGAACGAGAGTGCGCTGCAGATGCTGACCGATGCCATCATGCTGGCCGGCTACCGGCCGGGGGTCGATGTCGGACTGAGCATGGATGTCGCGGCGGAAATGTTCTACGAAGGCAAGCGCTATCACCTGAAGTCGGAAGGGCGGACCCTGACCGCCGACGAGTTTATCGGCCTGCTGGAACAGATGGTCGACCGCTATCCGATCGTGCTGATCGAAGACCCGCTTGGCGAAGACGACTTCGACGGCTGGACCGAGATCACCCGGCGGCTCGGTGACCGTATCGAACTGGTGGGCGATGACCTGTTCACGTCCAGTATCCGGCGCTTCGGTCTGGGCATCGACCGCCGGATGGCGAACTCGATCCTGGTCAAGCCGAACCAGATCGGCACCCTGACCGAGACGCTGGACATCATTGCCGCCGCCCGGGCCGCCGGCTACGGCGTGGTGATCTCGCGGCGCTCCGGCGAGACCGAGGACACCTCGATCGCCGACATCGCCGTTGCCACCAACTGCGGCAAGGTCAAGTTCGGCTCGTTCGCCAGGAGCGAAGGACTGTCCAAGTACAACCAGTTGCTGCGGCTGGAAGAAGCACTGGGACCGGCGGCGCTGTTCCGCGGCGCCCAGACGCTGAAAGCAGACCTTGGCCGCCCGGTGGGGGCATGCCTGCAATGAACCGGCTGCCCAGGCCCTTTGTCGACGGCATGCTGGCGGCCATGCCGCTGGTGCCGGGTTTCATTCCGTTCGGCATTCTGACCGGCATCAGTGCCATCCAGGCCGGCATGCCGCCGCTGACGGCGCAGCTGTCGTCCCTGTTGCTGATGTCCGGGGCCTCGCAGATTGCCGCCGCCTCGCTGATGGTCGCACACAGCCCGCCGGTCATGATCGTGCTGACGCACTGGATCATCAATCTGCGCTATCTGATCTACAGCGCCGGCCTGTCCACGCACAAGCTGGCCTTCACCCCTGCCACCCGGGTGCTGGCCGCCCACCTGCTGATCGACCAGACCTATGCGCTTTCGCATCTGCATTACGAGACGAACCGGCTGTCCGCCCGCGAACGCACGCAATACTATTTCGGCACGGCGTTCCCGCTGTGGCTCAGCTGGCAGCTGTTTACCGCCGTCGGCATCGTATTCGGCCAGGTCGTGCCCGAGCGCTGGGAGCTGGATTTCGCCATCACCCTGTGCTTCGTCTCGCTGCTGGTGCCGGTGCTGAAAAACCGCCCGATGCTGCTGGCCGGCCTGGTGTCGGGAGCCATCGCGGTGCCGCTGTACGGGCTGCCCTACAATCTGGGGCTGTTTGTCTCGTCCCTGTGCGGGGTCATGGCGGGGATTGCGGCCGAATACTGGCGGGCGCGGGGCAAGTGCCACAAGGTGGCATCATGAGCCAGTCCATGATCTGGGCCATCCTGCTGGCTGCCACGGTGGGCACTTTCCTGTTCCGCTATTCGTTTCTGTGGCTGTCCGACCGCTATCCGATGCCGGAACGGATGCGCCAGCTGCTGAAATACATCCCGGCCTCGGTAATTGCGGCGCTGACCCTGCCGGCGATCCTGACCCCGGCCATCCATGACGGCAACTGGCATGCGCCGCGTTTTCTGGCCGGAGTGATCGCCATGCTGGTCATGTGGCGGACACGCAGCGCGCTGCTGACGCTGGTGCTGGGCATGATCGCGTTGTGGCTGGGCCGCTGGCTGGCGCTGTAGCCGGGAATCAGCAGCGCAGCTCCTGTATGTAGCTGCCCGGCGTGGTGCCGGTGTACTGCTTGAAAAAGGCGACGAAGGCACTGTCGCTGTTGAATTCCAGCGTGCTGGAGATGGTCGACAGCGAAACCCGATTGCTCATCAGCTCCAGCGAGCGCATCAGCCGCCACTGCTGGCGCCAGGAACGGTAGTTCATGCCGGTCTCGCGCGAGAAAATCCGGCAGATGGTTCTTTCCGAAGCGCCGATGCGGGATGACAGTTTTTGCAATTGCGGGGGAAGGGCCTGCTGTTTCAGGATGTCGAGCAGAGGTTTCATCCGTGAATCCTGTGGCAGCGGCAACAGCATCGGCTGTCTGGGCGCCGCACAGATTTCGTCAATGAATACCTGCAGCAGATTGTATTGGCGATCCTGGAACCAGTTGGTTTCAAAATCGGAAAAGGCAATGCGCTCTACCAGCTCTTTCAGTAATGGCGATAACGACATGACTTCTATTTTGGCGGGCAGTTGCGGAAATTCATTCATGTCCAGATAAATGGAACGGAATTCGACATTATGATGCTGAACGGTCTTGTGCAGGGTGTGCGCCGGAATCCAGACTGCGCGATACGGTGGAATGATGCATACCTGATTGCAAAGCTCGATGTGAGTGCAACCCTGTCGGGTAAAGGTCAATTGACCCTTGCTGTGTGAATGCAGACCTGCACGCGGAGTATGTGCGACAGGGGAGTCATAGCATGTGGCAATGCCCAGTACCGGGGAATCGAATTTGTCGGGGTCAAAAAACTGGTTCAGGGCTTCGGCATTGGAGAAAATATCAGGAGGGATCACCGCCATTGAAAAGGGTCCTTTCTTCAGCTGCCATTATGGTGAACGCGATAAGGCCGGGCACACTGAGGGTGCCGCTGGACGCCGTCGGGCGAAAAACGGACAGGACCAAGCATAGCCCGTGATTCCCGTTCCATCCATAACGATTTTCTAAACATCTGGCGCATGACGTTGGCCTGTCCTGCGCCGGAGAGGGGCAGGGCGGCATCCGCCGCTCTGCGAAGTCATGCAGACGCTAGTCGTCGATGTGAATGTCGTGCCCGCGAATGCGGAGGCGCTGTCCGGTTCTCAGCCGGCTGACGATATCGATGCCGAAACGGTCGAATACCGGGATGTCGATGGTGATGGCGCTTTCATACAGCACCGGATCGATCCGGTTGCACAGAATGGCAACCGGCGCCGTGCCGCGCTTTTGCGCATCGAACAGAATGAACGGCCCCATGGTGCCGCCCCTGCCTTCGGGACAGACCAGCACGCGGCCAGCCATGCAGTGTCCGTGCAGTGGATGACCCTCGGCGACGAGCGCGCCTGTTTCCGGGTCGAAATCACCGATGAATGAAAAGGGGAAGTCGACCACGAACACCTCCGCCTCGACATCGCCGGCATTCAGTTGCCTGCCTTGTATCTGCATGCTGTGCTTTCAGTTGGGCTCGGTAATGGCATCCACGCAGGCATCCATGTCGGCGATGCGGACCCTGACCCGGCCCTTGGTCAGCCTGGAAATGTAGTGCGCCGCCTTGAACGACTGGGTCAGGATCAGGTCGACCGATTCGGGAATCGGCGCGTCCGGGATGGCCGACATGCAGGCACTGGCAAAAGTGCCGCCCGCCTGCTCGATCGACTGGACATAGCCCATTTCCTCGGCAAGCCGGTATTGCTGGTGGGCGAAGCCGACCCACAGCCGCTTCCCCGGACTGACATGCCGCTGCGCCAGCAGGCCGGCGAGGTGGCGGACTTCGTTGATCGACAGGTGCGGGCAGCCGAACAGCGCCATGCCGGCGCCGCGGACATCGGCCGCGGTGGCGCCGACGGCTGTCCGTGCGTCGTCCGCGGTGGCGCAGGGGGCCGGGCCGCTTGCCGGTTCGCCGCAGGGCCGGCCGACCGGGATGGCCGTTGCCAGCGCGGCCGACAGGTCGACTGCCTGGTAGCGGGCCAGGGCATGGCGAAGGGTATCCGGGTCGATGTCGACATGCTGTTCGGGCGCCTTGCCGCCCAGTGCCTGTTCGAGGGTATCGGCCTCCGGCGTGACGCCGACGATATGGCAGACGCCGACCGCGCCGGTGACCGAGAGCGGCACCATCAGGTATTTCAGCCGGTCCAGATTGAAGTCCCGGCTGAAGCCTTCGATGACTACATTGCGGTCCTGGGCCTGCTCTCCCAGAAAATAGCCGATGGCACCCAGCTCGATCTGCGACAGCCGGTCGACGTCGATATCGTGCAGCCGGACCTGGACTTTGGCATACCGTTCTTCATCCAGGAACAGACCACGAAAAGGGGCGCGACCGGTAATGGCTGCCGCCAGGCTGATCACGGCGCCGTCGCGATTGCAGCGTGCGCCAAGCACCGAATTGGCGATGACCTGGCCACCGGAACCGATCCAGGAAATGAAATCGCCCTTGCGCGGCAGGTTGCCGACCATGGCCGGAAAACAGGTATAGGTTTGAAAAAAGCCTTTTTCCTGGAATATCTTTTTTCGGCGATTCAGCAGGTCCAGGTTTCTGGATGCATAGTCGGCGGCAATGCCCATTTCCGCCCAGCTTTCCGGGCTGAAGGCAGACATGTGCGGGTGCAGCGAGGTAAAGACCGCCGGGTGGCGGATACCTTCCGTCATTTGTTCCAGCAGTTCGATGGGAATAGTGGGAATCACATGCGCGCTGGCAATCCTGACCATTTTTCCCGCGCCGAAGGCGGTGCCGAACTTGACCAGCATTTCCATCGATTTCTGCACGCCAGGTCCGAACTTCCCCTCGACCATGGCGGTTTCTTCTTGATCCAGAATCATTTTCTGATACCCGTTGTTATTCTGTGCTGCCGGCGGGCTGCATCGTGCCGCAGTCGGGCGCGGCCGCTGCGGAATTCGTGCAGGAATTGGAAAATATTCAGGATAGCGATGGCCTGTGCCAGCCATTACCGGAATCAGGACATTAACTGTCAAGTTTCAGACAGATTGCGCGGCAGCGCCGCGCTGTCTAGCGCCGGTGTCGCCGGCTGCGCCACCATGCCGTCAGCACGGAGAGCGCAACGAGCAGCACCAGCGCGGCAACTTCATAGCGCTGGATGTCGGCAAACAGCCATTGCAGCGAGCGTCCGAACAGAAAGCCGACCCCGGCAACCAGCGGGGCCCAGATCGCTGCGCCGATCAGGTTGAACAGGACAAAGCGCCAGGCGGGCACCTCGCTCATGCCGATCGCGACCGGGCCGACCAGGCGCAGCCCGTACAGGAAGCGCACGGCCACGATGACACCGCCGTGGTAGCGCAGCAGCAGCCGGTTTACCTGTTCCACGCGCGGGCGCCAGCCGGGGAAGCGGCGGAACAGGGATCCGCCGTAATGGCGTCCGGCGAAAAAACAGGCCTGATCGCCGAGCGTGCCGCCACAGATCGCAGTGACAACCACCAGCGGCCATGACAGATAGCCCTGGTGCGCGGCAAAGCCGGCCAGGATCAGGACGGTTTCGCCTTCGAGCAGGGTGCCGGCAAACACGGCCAGGTAACCATACTGGGCAATGAGTCCGGCGAGCATCATGCATGATTCCTTGCAGGGGGCGGTGACATGGCCGGGAAGGCCCCGGACGACTGCCTGCCATGCTGCCACCGCCCGGACTCGGGTGCACGTGCCACCTCACATGCCGGAGGCCGGACACGGCTGTCCCAGCCGACAGGCGGTCATGTCTTTGTTTTAACCGGGACCGCAGCAGCACATGACAACTGCCAGAATGACAGCATCAGCCCAGGAAGGAGACGTACCATGGAACCGTTCAGGGAAGGGGACCACGTCATGCACCCGGCATCCGGGGCGGAGCTGGTCTTTCTGCGCGAGCTTGATGAACTGGACGAGTTCATCACGCCGGTATTGTGTGCGACGCAGGATATCTACGGTGCGCGGGTAGTGGTCGAAAGGACGGACCTGGAGGCGTGCAACAACCGGGTCCGGGCCTCGTTCCATCCCTAGCCAGGCGCCGCCCGTCAGCGCGGGACGCGATACACCCGGCCGCTTGCCACGTCATGCAGGACAGGGATCAGCCCGGCGAGTCGGATTCGATGCCGGTGAACAGCACGGTATGGATTTCGCCGTTTGCCAGTGCGATCAGACCGGCCTCGGCGGGTTGCCGCGGCAGACCGGCTGCCTGGGTCAGGCCGCATGCCAGCAGCGGGATCAGGGCAGGAAACAGGTGCTTGCGCATCGGACATCCGGTCAGGGCAGGGGGTGGCCAGTGTAACAGCCGGACACTCCCCGCCGCTGGCGGGCTCAGACCTTGAAGCGGGCGATGGTTTCCAGCATCAGGGTTGCCTGCTCGTTCAGCCGGGTGGCCGTCGTGGCATTGTTCAGCGAGCCGGAATGGCTTTCCTCGGCCATTTGCGCCACGCGCTCGATCTGCTGGGCAATGCTGGTGCTGGCCATCGACTGCTCACGCATCGAGTGCGAGATCTCCGCGATGCGCTCGACGGTGTCGCCAGTGCGCGCCAGGATGCTCTGGATCGCGCCGGTGGCCTGATTGGCCGATTCGACACCGTGCTCGACCTGGGTGACCACGCCATGCATCGAGGCCACGGTCAGATTGGCGTCGTCCTGCATCGACTGGACGGTCACGGTAATTTCCTGGGTCGACTGCGCTGTGCGTTCGGCCAGCTTGCGGACTTCATCCGCCACCACGGCAAAACCGCGACCCTGCTCGCCGGCACGGGCGGCCTCGATCGCCGCATTCAGCGCCAGCAGATTGGTCTGGTCGGCAATGTCCTTGATCACGCCGACCACGGTGCCGATCGACGCCGTCTTGTCCTTCAACTGCTCGATCTGGAGCGCCGCCTGGCGAACGCTGTCCGAGGTACTGCGGATCATGTCGATGGTGTCGTTGATCACCTCGGCACCGACCTTGGCTTCGCTGCCGGCCTCGCGGCCGCTCTGGTCGGCCTGTGCCGAGCGGTCGGCCACATGGCTGACGCTGACCGTCATCTGTTCGACCGCCGCCGACATGCTCGAGGTCGATTCGCTGACCTGTTCCACCGCCTCGGTCATCTGCTCCGAGGCACTGGCGACCTCACCGGCGTAGCCGCCCACTGTCTGGCCGATCTGCTTCAGTTCGACGAAGCCGGTCTGCAGCATCTGCAGAAGCTGGTTCAGGCGCTGGGCGATATGGGTGATCTCGTCGCGGCCATGTTCCTGTACCCGCTGCGTCAGGTCGCGATGGGTCGTGATCAGGCTGATCTTCGCGTCCAGCTCGTTCAGCGAGCGGCTGATGCTGCGCGTGAGCAGCAGGCTGGAGCCGACCATCAGCACCAGCAGGGCGGAACCGAGCGACATCAGGATCCAGGTTGCGCTGGTCGCTGCGTGAATGGCCTGCGCACCGCTTTCCTCGCTGACCTGCCGGTTCAGATTGACCATCTGCTGCAGATCACGGTAGGCGGCATCCGATACCGGAATGGTGGTGCTGCGCAGGTACTCCATGGCGGCGGCATTGCCCTGCGGCGTGTTCTGGTTGGACAGCTGCATGAAACCGGGAATCAGTGCATACCACTTGTCGATCGAGCTGCTCAGCGCATCGATCGATGCCTGATCCTGCGGATTGCTGAGCAGCCGGCTCTTGTAGCTGTCGAGCGCCTGACGCAACACGCCGCGCAGTTTTTCCAGCTCGGTGGCGGCGGCCTGTTTGCTGGCGGCATCGGTCGAGCCGGCATGCAGCGTGATCTGCCGGCGGGCTTCGATAAACTGCGCCTTGATTTCCTCGACCGCAATAATGGATGGCAGGGCATCATGAGTAATCCCGTCGACCTGGCTCTCCAGCTGGCCCATCAGCACTTTCAGCGTCAGCAGCATCGCTGCCAGGCCGAGCAGACTGAAAAAAACCATTCCGTACAATTTTGTCGATATTTTCATGATTCCTGATCCTGTAGATTGAAGCGGTGGGCCGGCCGGCAGAGGGCGGATTCAGCCGCTATTGTGGGTTTCCATTCGTGCAATGGCGTAATCGAGGATGGCTCTTGCGCCAGCCGATAATGTTTTGTGATTTGAATAGGCCGCATACAACCCGTCTCCCCGGGCCAGGTATTGCGGCAGAATGCGGATAACTTTCCGGATGGCCAGGTTGACGCAATGCTCGCTGATCAGGGCAATACCAAATCCCTGCTCCGCCGCACTGATCAGCCCGGACGTGGAATTGGTGGAAAACCGGGTATTGATCTGTACCGGCAGGCAAATTTCTCCATTGGGCAACAGAATATTGATCGAGGTATCATCGCTGCGATGAATGCATTGATGATTTTTCAGATCGTCCGGCCGATGTGGCGTGCCATGCACGCTCAGGTAGTCGCTGCTGGCATAGAAGCCGAGCGGCATGCTGCATAATTTGCGGATGACATAATTCGTCCGCCGGGGTCTGCCAACCATCAACAGCAGATTGATATTTTCCTGGTCGAGGTCGGGCTCATGGTCTGAAACCAGGACTTCCAGTTCCAGTTCTGGATAGGACTTCAGCAGTTCAAAGAAAAAATTGTTGGTGGGGCACTCGAAAAACCCCGTCGGGACCTGTATCCGCACTTTACCACCGACTCCATGGCTGGCTGACTGTATGGATTCAATTGCAGCACTGAGGCTGTCTATATTCGTGCTGCTCCATTTGTACAGCCGCTCTCCATCCGGCGTGCAGAACAGAGAACGGGTTGAGCGCAGAAACAGCGAGGTGCCCAATCTGTTTTCCAGTCCGCTCAATCGCCGGCTCAGCGTGTTTGCCGGCATGCCGAGTTGCTTGCTGGCCCTGGAGAAATTTCCAGCGCGAACGATCTGAACAAAAAGCGCTATATCGTTGAGCATTAAATTTACACAGCGGATGTTCATATAAGTTGATATGGGCTTGTTATACATAACAAGCCCATTGCCATATTAAATATGGATTTTACACGATGTTATCATGATCAATTGTCAATTGATAACTGACAACGATGGATATCAGTTTTCCATTAATGAGCGTAATCGAGAGCTTTCCGGCCGCCCGGTTTCTGGTCGGCCACCCGGCCGGAATGGTGTGTCCAGGGGAACCGCCGGGCACGGCGCAGCCGGCACCAGTCCGGTGCCGGGGCGGTGTTCTGCCATCCCGGACAGGGGCGGCGGAGAGGGGGGCCGACCGCGGCATGCCGGGACGGCCGCCGCGCCTTACAGCCAGTTTTCCACGCCGCCATGCCGCGAACAGGTGCCGCGACGATGCTGGCTGAAACTGTACGAGCCGTCGCGGCAGCGGGCCGATGCCCCTTCGGGGGCCTTGCCATTGCGGGTATGGGCGGGGGAATGCACCCGTTTGCCGTCACTGTTGGTATAGCTGCCGTGTTCGATCAGCTGCGATTCCTGCGGGCTGGAATGCGTGTCCGGGTACGGGGATTGCTTGGCGAGGGCCGGCTGGAAGGCCAGGGCGGCCAGCAGGGCGAGCAGGGCAAGTCGCATGATAAAACCATTGTCATGAAATGTGCTTATCGTGCCTCCGCTTGCCGCCACAGGTAAAGAATCTTGATCAAAAAGCGCTAAAAATTCGCCTGCAGCGGACTCATTCAATTATCGTAGGCGCAGGCCGACAGCAGCAAATTGCTGCTCAAAGGCAGGGGGCACTGCGCCCCGGGTCATTCGCGATCAGGAGACAAATCATGCGTATCGGTTTTCGCAAGAGCATTCTGCTGGCCAGCATCCTGTCGGCCGCGCTGCTGATGGGGGCGGTGCTGGGAACGGCGGTTTGGGTTGCGCGCAATGCCAGCCTGGAGCAGGGACAGGCGCTGGCGCTCGGCACGGCGCAGACCTATGCGGTCCAGTTGCAGAATGAAATCAGCGCCTCGTTCTCCGTGGCCACGACGCTGTCCCGCAGCCTTGCCAGCCTGAAGGACAGCGGCAGCAACAACCGCAAGACCGCCGATGCGATCACGGTGGCCGCGCTCGGCGGCACGCCGGCGCTGCTCGGTCTGTCCTCCTACTGGGAGCCGAATGCCTTTGATGGCCGCGACGCCGACTATGCCGGGGTCCTCCCGCAGGGAGCCGATGGCCGCTATCTGACCTGGTGGAACCGGGGCAGTGGCCAGATCAAGCCGGAAGCCTATGCGTTCCAGGGCGGGGAAGCGGAAAATCCGTGGTACTTCGTGCCAAAGAAAACGCTGAAGCCGTTTGTGACCGAGCCGTACCAGGACAAGCTCGACGGCAAGCCGGTCACGCTGGTGTCACTGATGAGCCCGATTCTGCATGACGGCCACTTTCTCGGTGTCGTCGGCGCCGACTATCCGCTGACCACGCTGCAGCAGATCCTGGGCAAGGAAAAACCGTTCGGCGTTGGCGAGCTGGCACTGATTTCCCCCAGCGGCGTGTATGCGAGTCACCCCGATGCCGGCAAGCTGGCTGCCAGGGCCGACGATGTCGATGCCGCCGGACTGGCCGCCGTGGCCGAAGGTCGCAGCCATCTGGAGATCCGCGATGGCAAGGTCCGGGTGCTGTATCCGGTGCGCTTTGGCGATGCCCGGCAGATCTGGGCCCTGTCGCTGTCCTTCCCGGCCAGCGTGCTGACCGCCAGCGCCGACCGCACCATGCTGATGGGCTCGCTGCTCGGCCTGGGCGGGCTGGTGCTGCTGGCGCTGTTGCTGACCCTGGTCCTGAACCGGGCCATGCGACCGCTGACCCGGCTGGAGCGGACCATGAACGAGCTGTCGGGCGGTGGAGGCGATCTGACCCGCGCGCTGCCGGTGCCGCTGCTGGACGAGATCGGTCGCATCGCCGCGGCGTTCAACCAGTTTGTCGGCAGCCTCGGCGGACTGATCCACGGGGTGAAGACGCAAAGCGCATCGGTCGCCGAGCGGGCCCACAAGGTGACGGAAGCCAGCGAGACCATTTCCGGCCGCTCGAAGCAGCAGATGGAAGCCGCCAGCGCGGTGGCGTCGGCAGTGGAACAGATCAGCGTCAGCATCGCCCAGGTTTCGGATCGGGTGAAAGAGGCATCGGGGCTGTCCACCGAAGCGCGCGAACTGGCCTCGCAGGTGAACGAGGCGGCACAGACCAGCGCGGGTGAAGTCAACGATATCCTGATCACCTTTACCGGGCTGCATCAGCGCATGGCGCAACTGGACGCGTCGTCGCAGGAGATCTCCGGCATTGTCGATGTCATCAGCAGCATTGCCGCGCAAACCAACTTGCTGGCACTGAACGCGGCGATCGAAGCCGCCCGTGCCGGCGAGCAGGGGCGCGGCTTTGCCGTGGTCGCCGACGAGGTGCGGCAGCTTGCCACCCGTTCCGCACAGGCCACCGACGAAATCGGCCGTGTCATCCGGCTGGTGCGCGAGCAGATCGACAGCACCATTGCCGGCATGGAAGCGGCCGGCGGGCAGGTCGAAAGCGGCGTCGTCCATGTCCGCCAGGCGGCGGACGGTGCCGCCGAAATCGAGCGTCACATCATGAAGCTGTCGGATCAGCTGGTCGAAGTCGGCCATGCCAGTACCGAGCAGTCGCATGCCAGCCACGATATCGCGGTCAATATCGAGAATATCAGCAGCATGGCCGAGGAAAACCATCAGGCGGTCGCGGAGACGGATGCCGAGATCAATTCGCTGAGCCGGATGGCACGTGGCATGCACGACGAGATGGGCGCATTCCGCACCCGGGGCGATTGAAGCCGGTTCCGGGCGCCATGCCGGTTTGGTGCTGGCGTCCGGACATCAATATCATCAGCGTGTTACCTGCAATCATGGACCTGATGGCATCAGGTATCGCCTGACGGCGGGCACCACCGTTCTGCTGCCATCAAGTCAAACTATGAATGCCCTTGTCCACGATCATCGTGACTGGCCAGGAACGCAGCTCGCAGAAGACCACGAATTCAGGATTGCCTGTCTGCAGACAGCCATGGATGAGAGCCGGATCATGGAAGAACTGCTGCTGGCGCTGAGGGTTATCGTCGAGTCTCCGGAAAAGAGACCCGGCTGACGCCAGCTGTTCAAGGCATTGGCATAACGTGGGCAAAAGCGGCATTATGGGATCTTGAACGGTATGTCATTCAAGTAAGGGGCACCATGAACGCTTTTCGCGACCGCATCAAGGCGCACGCCGAACATATCAAGAATGTGGGGGCGCATTGCACGACGGAAGAAACGACCAAGCAGGCATTGATTCTTCCCCTGCTGGATATCCTGGGATTCAGCCCGTACGATCCAATGAAGGTCAGAGCCGAGTATGCCGCTGATTTTCCGGGCGTAAAATCGGGCGAGCGTGTCGACTATGCACTGTTTTGCCATGGTGTCCCGGTGATGTTCATCGAAGCAAAAGCGTTCAATGAAAAGCCGGTGAATCATTGCCCGCAGCTGTCGCGCTACTTCAACGCGACGCCCGAAGTGGCTGTTGCCGCGATTACCAATGGCCGGGAATGGCGATTTTTCACCGACCTGAACAACAAGAACATCATGGACAGCGAGCCATTCCTGACCATCTCGTTCGATGGCATCGCTGATGCCGACGTCGCCCAGCTCAATCGTTTCCGTCACGATCAGTTCCAGCCGGAAGCCTTGCGCACACTGGCGGAAGAGAGCGTGTTCCTGTCCGCCTTCACCCAGGTCATCAGCGACAGCCTGCGGCATGTCGATGTGGATTTTGTTCGCTATGTTGCCAACCGGGCCAATGTGCAGCGGCAGCTGAATGCCCGCTTTCTGGAAACCATCACCCCGCTGGTCAAACAGGCGGTGGAGCGGTCCGTCAGCGCCATGGTCGTTTCCGGCTTGTCGGCCAAGCCGGATCCTGATGCGATACCTGACCAGGCACTGGCTGGCGAAGACCCGAATGCACCCGTTGTCGACCCCGAGAACGGCAGGATTGTCACGACACATGCGGAACGCCTCATTTTCCAGAATGCGCAGATCATTCTCGGTGACGACGCCAATATCAGTGCCAAGGATACCGAGTCGTATTTCAGTATCCTCTGCCAAGGGAAAACGACCCGCTGGCTGCTGCGCTATTTCGACAGCAAGCAACGGCCGACGGTGGTGTTCCCGATTGAGCTCACGGAGCAGTCCCGGGCAGAAGTGACCCGTGCGGGGCTGGAAATCGGCGCTGGCGACCAGATCATCATCGACCGGCCGGAAAATCTGTTAAGGCTGCCCGGCTTGCTGTTCGATTCTTATACGTACTGCAATAACGACGAAAACTTCAAACGCAAGGCCCATGCCTGAAAGTCACAAACCCGTCGAAAGACGGGTTTGTGACCTGGCAGGCAAAACCGGTCCGTCTATACGCGGAAGCGGTTGAGGCTGCCGTCCAGCGCGCCGGACAGGTCCTGCAGCTCGTGTGCAAGCCGGCTCGACTGCTGGGCGGACATATTGGTGCTCTCGTTCATCTGGGCGATATGCTCGACGTTGCGTGCCGCATCATGACAAGCCTGGCTCTGTTCCTTGATGGCGCTGGCCATCTCGGCGATCTTGTCCACCGACCGCTGCGACAGGTCACGGATCACCTGCAGCGAGGCTGCCACGCTGCGCGTGCTGTCCACGCCGGTCACGATGCGGGCATTGGCCTGCTGCATGCTCTGGTGGGCCTCACGGGTATCGGTCTGCACCCCCTTGATGCGCGAGGAGATTTCGGTCGTCGCCTGGCCCGTTCGTTCTGCCAGCTTGCGGACCTCGTCGGCGACCACGGCAAAGCCGCGACCCATTTCGCCGGCCCGGGCGGCCTCGATCGCCGCGTTCAGTGCCAGCAGGTTGGTCTGGTCGGCGATATCGCTGATGACCTTGACGATCTCGCCAATCTCGCCGGAGCGCAGGTTCAGCTGGTCGATCAGCCGGGTCGTCTCGGCAATACTCTGCGCGATCTGCTGGATCTCGTCGGCAGCCTGTACCGCCATCTGGCTGCTCTGGCCGGCTTCCTGCGTGGCGTCGCGCGCCTGCGCTTCGACTCCCTGCGCATTGTCCGCCACCACATTGATGCTGACCGTCATCTGCTCGAAGGCCGCGGCACTGGACGCGGCGGCTTCCGACTGCTGATGCGAGGCCTGGGCGACCTGGCCGCTGACGGCGTTCAACTGGTCGGCGGCGCTGACCAGCTTGCCGGAATAGCCGTGCGATTCGCGGATCAGTCCGCGCACCGTGCTGACCAGCGTGCCCAGCGACGCACCCATGCTGCCGAGTTCGTTCCTGCCGTAGTCGGGAAGATCGAGCGTCAGGTCACGGGTCGAGGCCAGGGTATGGCTGATTTCCTGCATGCTGTGCAGCGGTTTCTGGATCGAGCGGATGATCAGCAGCGAGATCAGCACGCCTGCCAGCAGGCTGAGGCCGAGAATGCTCAGGACGGCGGTCTTGGCCGAGCTGGAGGTTTCGTCGATCTGCCCGTGCAGGCTGTCCACCGCCGTCTGTGCCGACTGGGCCAGCGCATCCAGCGTGCTTTCCATCCGGTGCACATTGTCCTTGTATTTGCCCAGTGCGGTATTGGCATCGGCCGTCGAGGTGAGGTGGCCGGCTTCCACGCTGGCTGACACGCTGTTGAATCCATTGCCGTAACCGGTCAGCAGCTCGCCCTGTTCGGTCATGCGCTGCTGCAGCGCCGCAAGCGCATCCGGCTGCCGTGCCAGCAGTTTTTGCAGGTCGGCAATATTGGTCTGGGTCTCGGCAAAGGTTTTCTTCCATTTGCCCAGATAGCCGGCCCGTGCCTCCGGCTCGCCGATATTGATGAAGTAGTCTTTCTCGAAACGACGCAGGTTTCCGATTTCTATCTGAAGCTTGCTGACACCCTGGAAAAATGCCAATTCATGATTGGTGACTTCGGCGACACGGGTGTTGATGCGGTCCAGCCCTTGCAGTGACACTACGCCCGCGCCTGCGAGCGCCAGCAACAGCAGGGCGAACCCCAGAATGATGCGGGTTGCGACTGATAAATTTTTCATGCGATTTTCCATGCCATGGGCGGATAGATTCCAGAGCGGCTGGTGTCGTTATAAATGCAGGATTGCCCGTTTGAGTCTGGCGTTATCCGTCCTGCCCGCTCTTCCCCGCAATTTTAATCACAGTGACCTGCCACCGCTGGCATTTAATTGTTACCAAATACATGGCACCTGCCATTTAATAAATTGTTCGTCATGATGGTGACAATAAAATGAATGGTATATGAATAAAGAAATGGGCAGGGGGTATGTGAGAATAATGATTCTCGTATTTTCAGTCTGTTTTAACTATTGAGTGGTTATTTTATGGAAACATACGACCGGACTGGATGCGGCTGGCCCGGAAACAGAATGAAGGAAAACGGATGCGCGTCCTGCTGGTGGAAGACGACCGGATGATCGGCGAAAGCGTCGAGGAAGGGTTGCGCGGTGAGGGCTATGCCGTGGACTGGGCCCGGGATGGCATCAGCGCCGACATCGCCCTGCGTACCACCCGTTATGACCTGGTGCTGCTCGATCTGGGCTTGCCCGGCCGGCAGGGGCTGGGCGTGCTGGCCGATCACCGCCGCGCGGGCGGGGATACGCCGGTGCTGATCGTGACCGCGCGCGATGCCACGGCCGACCGGGTGCAGGGACTGGACGCTGGCGCCGATGACTACCTGGTCAAACCCTATGATCTCGATGAACTGTTTGCCCGCATTCGCGCGCTGCTGCGGCGGCGATCCGGGCGCAGCAGTCCGGAAATCCGCCTGCGCGGGCTGACGCTGAATCCGGCCACGCACGAGGCCAGCCTCGACGGTACGCCGCTCAGCCTGTCGCGGCGCGAATTCTCGCTGCTGCTGGCCCTGCTCGATCCGCCGGGTACGGTGCAATCCCGCGCCAGACTGGAAGAGAAAATGTATGGCTGGGGTGAGGAAGTCGAAAGCAACACCATCGAAGTCTATATCCATGCGCTGCGCAAAAAACTCGGCAGCGACTTCATCAGGAATGTGCGCGGCGTCGGCTACAAGGTGCCGGGTGACGCATGAGGTCGATACGGCGGCAACTGCTGGTCTGGCTGCTGGGCGGGGTGCTGGTGTCGACGCTGATAGCCGGTGCGATGATGTTCATCAAGGTACGCGAGGAAACCGGCGAGCTGTTTGACGACCAGTTGCGCCTGATCGCCACCTCGCTGCCGACCCGCATTGTGGTTCAGCACCAGGCGGAGGAAGAGGATGACGAGCTCAACGACGACATCTCGGTGCAGATCTGGGATCTCGACGGCAAGCTGGTCTATTCGGCCAATGCCGGACCGGGCCTGCCGAAGCCGGCGTTTCGCAAGGAAGGGCACCATTCGGTGTCCTCGGCCAGCGGCCGCTGGCAGGTCTTTACCGAGATCCGGCGCGGGCACCTGATTCAGGTCGCACGGGCCAGCCGCGACCGCGACCGGCTGGCGATGAAACTGGCACTGCGTTCGCTGCTGCCGTTCATGGTGCTGATTCCGCTGCTGGGCCTGTTCATCCTGCTGGTGGTGTCGCGCGGGCTGCGGCCGCTGGCCCAGCTGGCCCGGGCCGTAGGACGGCAATCCCCGTCGGCGCTCAAACCATTGCCCCTGGCACACGTGCCGCCCGAGATTCGCCCGGTGGTGCTGGCGCTGAACGACCTGCTGGCGCGACTGGAGCAGGCGATGAGCGCACAGCGCAGCTTCGTGGCCGATGCCGCACATGAGCTGCGCACACCGCTGACGGCACTGAAACTGCAGCTGCAACTGGCCGAGCGGGCCGGTGACGACGTCCAGCGTGCCGAGGCGTTCGCCCGGCTCGGCCAGCGTCTGGACCGGGCTTCGCACCTGGTGCGCCAGTTGCTGACACTGGCGCGGCATGAACCGCAGATGGGGTTGCCGCAACGGGCGCCGGTCGATCTGGTCGCACTGGCCGGACAGGTCATTGCCGACTATGACGATCTGGCGCGCGAACAGGGCATTGACCTCGGCCTGAATGCGGGCGACGACATCGGGCTGGAACCGGGCAACGGCGACAGCCTTGCCATCCTGCTGGACAACCTGGTCCGCAACGCGCTGGCGCACACGCCGGCCGGCGGGCGCGTTGATGTGGTACTGGCGCGTGATGGTGGCCATGCCGCACTGCGGGTCATCGACACCGGGCCCGGCATTCCGCCAGCGGCGCGGCTGCGGGTGTTCGATCGTTTTTATCGCTGTGGCGATCGCGGCAACACCGGCAGCGGGCTGGGGCTGGCCATCGTCAAGAGCATTGCCGATGCGCACGGTGCCCGGGTGACGCTGGCCGACAATCCGGGCGCGGCCAGCGGGCTGATGGTCAGCGTGCGCTTTGGTGCCGGGACCGGCGGCTAGCGCGGCGGGATTCGCACGCTGTCATCGTCGAAATCGCCGCGTTCTGCCTGACGGTGACAGGCGACACAGTTGGCGGCGCTGCCGACGCCCTTGCGCCGGAACACATCGGGACGGATTTCATCGTGCTTGTGGCGGAACCAGACCGTGCTGGTGATCCGCAGCGGCGGGCTGGCCGGATTTTCCGCATACTTGCGCCGGTATTTCGGATTGGTATTTTCCGCCGACCACAGCACCAGAAAGGCGGTGATCTCATCGCGGGTAGCCGCGTCGAGGCTGGCGTTCTCGCCGAAATGACGGTCCAGTCCGCCCATCATCCGCCGCCAGGACGCCGCCGGCAGCATGCCCGGCGGGTAGGCCATGTGGCAGCTCGCACATTCGGCCCGGTAACTGGCATTCGGCGGCACCTGACGGTAGCGGTGCCTGCCCTCGCGGTCATGGTTGTCGGCCAGTGCCGGCAGGGTCAGCAGGGTCAGCAGGCAGGTCAGCAGCAGTGGGGATCTCATGGTGGTTTTCCTTATTTGACGCTGATCAGCCAGGCGATGAAGTCAGCCTTTTCCGCCGCCGTACATTCGCGGGCATGGACATCGTCACAATTGCGCCGGAACCATTTTTCCACTTTCTTCGCATCGGTCAGGCGTTCGGGGTTGGCCACCGGCGCCAGTGGCCGGATGGGCCGGAATGCCCGCGTTTCGCCGGGCTGGCGCGGGTCGCGACCATGGCAGGTGGCGCAACTGACCTGCTTGCCGTCGCGCGGAACCCGGCGCAGGAAGAACGCCTGCCCGCGCTCCGCCGAGGCGGCAAAGGCCGGGTCCGGGCGTCTGGCCTCGGTCTGGTAATGCTGCAGCAGGGCGGAGGGCGTCGCGGCCACGGCCGGAACGACGACAAACAGGGACAGGGCCAGCAGGATCGGTGTGGACAGGCGGGTCATCATGGCAGTCCCTCTCACGATTCGGCCGACGGCGTGGACGGCGTGGCTGCCGGGCGGGAGACCGTGCGCCGGCGGCCGGGGCCGAACAGCGTCGTCAGCGCCAGCGGCCGGCGCCAGCCGAACAGCAGGACGACATGCAGACCGGCCAGTGCGAGCGTGGCATTGGCGAGAAACTCGTGCAGTTCCTCAAGGCTGCCGGAAGCAATCAGACCGGCGTCCCGCTCATCGCCGTCCGCGTCATCGCCATCACTGGCGTGGGCGGCCGGAACGGCCTGCGCCGCCGCAAGGCCGATGGCCCGGGCGTTGTCGATCATCAGCACGCCGCTGACCGAAGTCCCGATGATGCCGAGCACCAGGGCCAGCACCAGGACCCGGCTGGCGGTGGTGGCATTGCGGGCGCGCAGGGTGGCGCGGCGCGGGATCAGCGGCGAGAAGCCGGCGGCGCCGGAAAGGCTGACAAGCAGACGGACGACCAGCAGCGCGATCAGCGCATAGCCGGTCCAGACGTGCAGCAGTTCTCCGTCGTCGCCGGTCAGGTAGGCGACCAGGAAGACAATGACCAGAGACCAGTGCAGCAGACGGAAGCGGGTGAAGGGAAGCATGGCGGCAAACTCCTGATTGAGATGCCGCCACCATACGAAACCGAAAATTAAACCGGTGTTAGAAGCCCGCGCCTAGCGTTCGGTGTGCTGGTCGATACTCGTGTCGCGCACCATCAGGACCGGGACCGGGCTGGTACAGGCGATCTTGTCGGCATCGCTGCCGAGCACGGCGCGCGAGACGCCACGACGACCGTGGCTGCCGATGACGATCATGTCGGCCGGCCAGGCACGCGCCTCTTCGACAATGGTTGCCGCCACCGTGTGATGGACGTGGTTGTACAGGTAGGCTTCGACCTTGAGCCCGCGCGCGGTGACTTTCTGCTTGGCGTCGTCGAGCAACTGCTTGCCTTCCTCGATCAGCTGGGCGACGAAGTCGTTGATGGTCTCGGTCATGCCGTCCAGTCCCACTACCGTCACGTGCGGATCGACGATATGCACGATGCGGATGGTGGCATCGAGACGGGCGGCGAGATCCATGGCGGCGTCAAGGCCGCGCTCGGCAGTGGAACTGCCGTCGATGGGAACGAGGATGCGGGTGTACATGAGGCTCTCCTGGCTGTGTCACCAATCCGTGGTGCCGACAAAGGCTGTTCGCCCGATCGCGGAACATGCTGACAAGCGAACGCTCACTTCCAGCATAGAGGGCGATCCGGCGCGACGGATTGATGCGGATCAGCTCAGGGCGTGTCCGATCCTGCTAGTCGTTTGCCCGCTTCAGATCGCGGCGATATTCGAGCTCGGCGCGGGCATGCGCCTCATTGATCTGCTTCTGCGTCTTGATGTGCGTGGCAGGAGAGACCCGCCGGGTATTGATGTCGCACTGACGGCGAGACCATTCGGTGGGGGAGATCCATTGACTTTTCATGCGCACTCCTCTCAGGAGAACCATTGAGCCGCCGGCGCCGACGGGCCGGCTTCCGTGCGGCACGCTTCAGTGTACGCATATCCACTGGTGCGTGTGGCGGGAAATGTCCCTGCCGCACAGGATGCCGCCCAAACGGGGCTGACATATGGTTACCTGGATGAATATTTTGTGACACAGGCATGGGATGGACAACACAATATGGTAAATTACCTTGACGTAATTGCGTGATGCCGCCGATCCGGCCGCAAGCCGCCATGGCGTGTTGTGACCGGAGCGGGGGCGCCATTGCCTGCGAACCGGTGTGTTTTCTTTTTTTCCGAGATTGCCACCTTGAAGATATCCACCCGTTTGTACACGCTGTCCGGCCTGGGCATGCTTGGCCTGATCGTCATGGCGCTGGCCGCATTTTTCCTGTTTTTCACCATTCAGTCCGAAGTCGACAATAATGACCGTGTCATTCTGCCATCGGCCGAGGCCATCAACCTGATCGGCGAGGACTTTGCCGGCAGTCGCCGCGACGTGCTGCTGCACATCCTGGCCGAGCCGGGCGGCAAGCAGAAATACAAGACCGAATTCGAACAGGCCAAACAGAAAATCCTGGCCGGGGTGCAGCACTACCGCAGCGAGCTGGCCTCGGATGACCAGGATCGTGCCAATATCGACGCGGTCAGTGACGCCCTGGCCCAGTACTATGCGCAGGTGCCGGAAGTGCTGGCCCTGTCCGAACAGGGCAATTTCGAACTGGCGCGCCGCTACTCGATCGAGAAAGTGACGCCGCTGTCGGTTCGCACTGCCGCCACCCTGCAGCATGCCAGTGACTACAACAAGCAACTGCTCGGCAGCTCGATTTCCCGTCTGCACGACACCATCGCCACCGGCAAGGGGGCGCTGCTGGCCGTGGCACTGGTTGTCGGCGGGCTGCTGCTGGCCGGCGGACTGTGGACGACACGCCAGATCAACCGGCCGATATCGGCGCTGCGCGACGGCCTGACGGCGCTGTCGACCGACCTGGACTTCACCCGCCGCTTCCAGCGCACGCAGCGCGATGAAATCGGTGACGCCTATCATTCGCTGAACGGACTGCTGGATACCCTGCAGACCAGCTTCCGCCAGTTGCACGCGCTCGGGCTGAACGTCAGTACCGCCGCGCAGTCGGTGTCGACCGCCTCGCAGCAGATGACCCAGGCGTCGCAACAGGTCAGCGAGTCGTCATCGAGCATGTCGGCGGCGGTCGAGCAGGTCACGGTCAGCATCGCGCAGGTCGCCGACCGGGCGGTCAGCGCCAATGACAGCAGCCGCAAGGCAGGCGACGAAGCGAACGCCGGCGGCAATGAAATCGGCGACACCATCGCCACCTTTGCCGAAACTGCGACCACCATCCAGCAGGCGGCAAGCAAGATCGAGCAGTTGAAGGACCATACGGTCAGCATCGGCGAAGTGATCAACGTGATCCAGGACATCGCCGACCAGACCAACCTGCTGGCGCTGAATGCGGCCATCGAAGCGGCACGCGCCGGCGAACAGGGCCGCGGCTTTGCCGTGGTGGCGGACGAGGTGCGCAAGCTGGCCGAGCGGACCTCGCTGTCGACCCAGGAAATCACCCGCACCGTGCAGACCATCCAGCACGAGGCCGGCGACACGGTCGATACCATGCAGTCGGTGGTGTCCCAGGTCAGCCAGGGCATGGACAAGGCCGGGCAGGCTACCGATGCGATCAAGCGCATCATCGGCAGCACCGAAAACACCGTGCTGCAGGTCGGGGAAATCACCAGCTCGATGCGCGAGCAGTCGCAGGCCAGCAACAATATCGCCCAGCAGATCGAACGCATCGCACAGATGACCGAAGAGAGTCATGCTGGGGCCTCGTCCACCGCAGAGTCGGCGTATCAGCTGCAGGAGCAGGCGAGGGAAATGCAGAAGACGCTGGAAGCGTTCCGCGTCTGAACTACCGGCCGAGCGTCAGCCGGTTGCGGCCGGCATTCTTCGACTGGTACATCGCATGGTCGGCCCGCCGGACCCAGTCGTAATCGTCGTCCAGGTGCGCCGCATAGGGCACCAGGCCGGCGCTGACCGTGCAGCCCCAGAGCGTATTGTCGACCGTCTGCAGCGCGCGGACGCGCTCGACAATGCGCCGGGTCAGTGCCAGTGCGCCGGCCTCGTCGACCCGGTTGATGATGATGACGAACTCCTCGCCGCCATAGCGGGCGATGATGTCTTCCTGGCGCAGATGGTTTTCCAGCAGGCGGGAGAAGTTCCGCAGCACGGTGTCGCCGACCTGGTGACCATGCGTGTCATTGATGAGCTTGAAGAAGTCGAGATCCAGCAGCAGCAGGCTCGCGCCATGCCCGCCCCGCCGGCAATCGTCGAGCACCTGCTTGAGCAGCGACTCGAAATGGCGGCGGTTGTACAGGCCGGTCAGTCCGTCACGCTGGCTGATGGCCTCGAATTCGCGTGACTGCCGCGCGAGTTTTTTCGCAATGTCGTAAGTGCTCTTGCCCAGTACCAGTGTGTACAGGAACAGCAGCGGCAGGCAGGACAGCGCTTCCGCTATGCTGGTCTGCGGCGCCAGCCTGACGCCGAGCAGGGCGGCACCGGCCAGCATGCCGGCCAGCGCACTGACCAGCCCGTACAGGAACAGGCGGACACCACCCGAGGCGATATTGTTCATGCACATCATGGCGATGATGACCGTGGACGGCATGATGTTGCCGCGCATGGCCACCACCCAGAATCCGGCCAGGCCGATGTCGATCAGCAGGTTCCGGTATTCGGCCGCAAACGGGGAGCGGGAGCGCAACGCCCACTGGCAGGCGAGGTGTGGCCACGCATACCCGTTGAGCAGCAGCAGGACCCACAGTGCCGGTGACGCATCCAGCCCGGCCATGGTCGTGGCCACGCAGAGAAAGCCGACACCAAGGCCGAGAGTGCGCAGGCGATGGATCCGCCTGACAAAGCGGATGCCTTTTCCCGGTGAAAAACCGGCTTCTCTCGGGGGGCTGCCGGGGTGTCCTGTTGACGCTGGCATGAATGGTTCGTGGTGCCTGTTCTTTGACGCAGGCAGGAACATAGCATGTCCGGACACGCCATTTCGCGCATCTTTTGATTTGTCATATGCCGAAAACATTCCGGCATGGCTGCCGTCCTGTCCGGGGCGTGATGTTGCATTCAGAAATTGGAGTGATAACTATAGGAATATTCTGACTTTATGAAGAATTTGCTGAGCCGATAGTCTGGCAATTCTCCAGACGGAATGCCATGACATGTACTATCACCACCAGCGCACGTTTCTGAACCGCGGCGACCTCATCAGGGTCGCCTGCTCGCAGGCGCGCAAAATCTGGCTGCTGGATGACGTCGATTACGCGGATCTGGAAGCCGGCCTGGTACGGAGGATGAACGGCGGGCGCCATCCGCTGCGCGTGGTCCAGTTCACCGTGGCCGCCAGAGGCTACTGGAACCTGCTGATCGAGGCGGAGGAGCCCCGCTTTCCGGTCAGCTATTCGCTGGAACTGTTCGGGCGCGATGGCCGGCGGCAGGCAATGAAAAACCCGCCTGGCGGCGGGTTCTCGGCACATTTCGACCCTAGCGGGCGGCATCTGCCTTTTGCAGGATGTCGTACAGCTGGTCCTTGAGCCTGAGTTTTTCCTTCTTCAGCGATTCCAGGGCCTCACGGCTGCCCGGTTCGATCTTCGCCTCGATATTCTTGATCTGCTGGTCCATTTCGTTGTGCTTGTCGAACAGCTTTTCAAAATGACCATTTTCGCTTTTGAGCCGGGAAATCAGTTCTCTGTACTCTGGAAACATGGGTTCTCCTTTATTTGCCGACGGGGACTTTTATCTGTTTGTCCCAGTCTGGTCAGTCGCATGGACAAGCGTCAATGCAATCTACCGGGCCCGTTGATGCAGGTCAATCGACTTCCCGGCCGTCGGCACGCCTCACTTCATCAGCGTCGCCATCTGGGTGAACAGCCAGTACAGGCTGCCCGACAGCACGATGGCGGCCGGCATGGTCAGCACCCAGGCCAGCATCAGGTTGCGGATGGTGCACATCTGCAGACCGGACTTGTTGGCGGCCATGGTGCCGGCGATGCCGGACGACAGCACATGGGTGGTCGACACCGGCAGGCCGTACATGTCGGCCGCGCCGATGGTCATCATGGCGACCAGCTCGGCCGACGCGCCTTGCGCATAGGTCAGGTGCGACTTTCCGATCTTCTCGCCGACGGTGACCACGATCCGCTTCCAGCCGACCATGGTGCCAAGCCCCAGCGCGATGGCGACCGCCACCTTCACCCACGACGGAATGAAGCGGATGCTGTTGTCGATCTGTTTCTTGATGGCGGCCAGCCGCTCGCTGGTCACCGCGTCGAAATGCACGGTCTTGTCCTTCTGCAGCAGACGGATCGCTTCCGAGGTCAGGTACATGTCGTTGCGCAGTGCCGAACTGGCCTCGGTCGGCACCGATGCCAGCGAGCCGTAGGCCTTGACCTGCTGGCCGATGCTGCCGATCACGGCGGCCAGGGCCGGGCCCAGCTCGGCGTGCGACTGCTTGGACTCGACGAAATCGGCCAGCACCTTGCGGGCATCGGGCGTCGCCGGCGGGGTGACCGACAGCGACTGCTGGGTATTGCGGGCCAGCACCACGAACTGCTCGACCTGGCCTGCCGGGATGCTGCGGTTCAGCGCATAGGCCATCGGCAGCGTGCCGACCAGAATCAGCATGATCAGGCCCATGCCCTTCTGGCCGTCATTGGAACCGTGCGCGAACGACACGCCGGTACAGGTCAGGATCAGCAGGCCGCGAATCCACAGCGGCGGCGGTGTCTTGCCCTTCGGTTCTTCATACAGCGCCTTGTTCCTGACCCACTTGCGCAGCACCAGCAACAGCAGCGCGGCACAGCCGAAGCCGACCAGCGGCGACAGCAGCAGCGAGTAGCCGACCTTGGTGGCCTGGGCCCAGTCGATGCCGTTGGCGCCATCGCGGCCGTGCATCAGCGCATTGGCGATGCCGACGCCGATGATCGAACCGATCAGCGTGTGCGACGACGAGGCCGGCAGGCCGAACCACCAGGTGCCGAGATTCCACAGGATGGCGGCAATCAGCAGCGCGAACACCATGGCGAAGCCCGAACTGGAGCCGACCTGCAGGATCAGTTCGACCGGCAGCAGGGAAATGATGCCGTAGGCCACCGCCCCGCTGGACAGCAGCACGCCGAGGAAATTGAAGAAACCTGACCAGACCACCGCGACATTCGGCGAGAGCGAATGGGTATAGATCACCGTGGCGACGGCATTGGCCGTGTCATGGAAGCCGTTGACGAATTCGAAACCCAGTGCGATCAGCAGCGCCAGGCCGAGCGCCAGATAGGGTAACCATGAAGTGACTTTCACCCCGGTCTCGTTCATGTCGGCCACCACGTTGTAACCGGTGAACAGCAGACCGCCGACCAGCAGGCCGATAAAGACGAAAGTGGAAAGCAGACCAGGTTTCTGGTCATGCACGGGCATCGAAGACAGCGAAGGGGCGGGCGCGGCAGGCGCGGCGGAGGAGGGCATCGGAGGCGTGTTAGGGGAGTAACCCGTTATAATCCTCCACTAATATTGCACTTTTGTTGCAGTGAGTTTACAGCGCAAAATTCATTCTGCTTGACAGATCGCAAACCGGTGTCTGAAAAGGGAATTTTCCGGCGGGTGCCGTTCCCCGCAGCCGAGCCGGCTGCGGGGAAATCGCGCGTCAGACGCTGGCGCGCAGGATCTTGTTCAGCATGCCGCGGATGGTGCGGGTCTCGAACGGCTTGTCGCAGATGGCCGAAACACCGGCATCCATGACGGCGGCCAGCCGGCCATTGTCGTGTTCGCTGGATACCATCATCACCGGCACCGAGCTCTGCATGCTGTGCTGGCGGATGAAGTCCACCAGTTGCAGCCCGTCGACTTCGGGCATGTTGTAGTCGGTGATGACCAGGTCGAACAGCGTCTGTTCCAGCAGCGGGATGGCTGCACTGCCGTCGGTGGCTTCCACGATGCGCTGGAAACCGAGCCGTTCGAGCACGGTGCGGATATGGCGGCGCGCGGTCAGGCTGTCATCGACGACCAGCACGGCCAGGTCGGCCAGGTCGATATCGTTGTCACCGCTGTCATCATCCTCGGCATTGATGAAGTCGATGGTGTTGTCGAGCGCCTTGCGCAACTGGGCTACATCGAACGGCTTGGGCAGGATCGCCATGCAGCCGGCCTGGCGGATCGGATCGAGGTAGCGCGCCTTGGTTTCGCTGGAGACCAGGATGAACGGCAGGTGAGTGGCGTCGGTTTCACTCTCGCGCAGCTGGTACACCAGCTCGGTGCCGGTGGCATCGGGCAGGTAGAGCGCGCTGATCAGTACATCCGGCGCCGGTGCCTCGGCCACGCGCTTCAGCGCACTGGCCGCGTCGCCGACCGTTTCGACTTGCGTGATGCCCAGCTCGGCCAGCAGTTGGACAATGATGTGGCTTTGCAGATTGGATGGTTCTACCAGGCACACACGCAAATGTTGCAGCTCCAGCATGGATTCCTCCTGACGGGGTGATAAATGGCGTGACACTAGCCGTTATGACGTTGGCACGCCAGCCGTCAACGCAAACAAAGCGCACTTTATATCGGTGTGGCCACGGGAAAAAGAAGCGCGTCCGGATGACGACAGTTGTGGCCGCGGATTCAAGTTTACCGGAAGCTGACCGATCTGATCTGTACAGGGACTTCTTTTGGAGAGCAGGCATGAGCACCCCCAGCATCAATTCGGCAACGACCCCTTCCTGGTCGGCGAACACCCCGGGGGCGAGCACGGCTGCAACGCCCGAAGGCACGACCGCCAGCGCACCGGTCACCGCCGCCGGCGCGGCCCATGCCGTGCGCCAGCAAACCAACATGCAGATCCTGCAGTCGTCGGTCGACCTGTCGGTCAAATCCGGCGACCGCTCGCAGGAACTGGTGTTCCGCACCGCCATCGAAGCGCTGAACGAGGTGCTGGCGCCAACAGCCGGGCCGAATGCCATCCAGAACGCGATGAGCCAGGACAATTCGGCCGAAGCCACCGCCAGCCGCATCCTGAAACTGTCGACCGGTTTCTTCGGCGCCTATGCCGCGCAGCATCCCGGCGAAGATCCGGACCAGGTCGCCAGCCAGTTCGTCGACCTGATCCGCGGTGGCTTCGAGCGCGGCTTCAAGGAAGCCAGCAAGATCCTCGACGGGCTGGGCGTGCTGGGGGGCGATATCGCCAGCGGCATCAACAAGACCTATGAGCTGGTCCACAAGGGACTGGACGATTTCCTCGCCGCGAACACCCGTGCCGGCAAGGACACGGCGGCGGCGCCGACCAGCGCAAACTGACCCGACATGGCAGTAACCTTGATGACCCGCGCTTGCGCGGGTCTTTTTCGTCGCACATCCGTCAAACAGATTGTCCCTTGTCAATGTCATGCGCGGTGATACCATCGTCGGCCTTGCAAATCGGGAAACTGCATCATGCTGTCAGGCCAGGGCGTACTGTTATCAGTCACGGCATCGCTGATCTTCGCCGTCCTCGGCTGGTATTCCACGCTGCTGGTGCCGCTGCACGGGCTGGAAATTGTTGCCTGGCGCATTGTCTGGACCGTGCCGGGCATGCTGGTGGTGCTCGGCCTGCTGCGCCATCAGCGCAAGTTTGCCACCACGCTGGGCCGGCTCCGGCACGAGCCGCTGCTGTGGCTGGTGCTGCCGGTCAACGGCTTCCTGCTTGGCGTGCAGCAGTGGCTGTTCATGTGGGCACCGCTGGAAGGGCGGCTGCTGGAAGTCACTCTCGGCTATTTCCTGCTGCCGCTGGTGATGGTGATGGTCGGTTTTCTGTTTTACCGCGAGCGGCCTGGGCGGCTGCAGTGGGTGGCGGTGACGCTGGCCTGCCTCGGCGTGCTGCACGAGCTGGTCGTGACCCAGGCGTTTTCCTGGGTGACGCTGGTCACTGCGCTGGGCTATCCGCCGTACCTGATGCTGCGCCGCGCGGTGCATCTTGATCCGGTCAGCGGTTTTCTGCTGGAAACGCTGGTCATCCTGCCGTTCGCTGCGCTGGCGATCTACCTGACGCCAGCCGCGACCGGAGCGCTGTCGGCCCGTCCCGTCCTGTGGCTGCTGCTGCCGTTCCTCGGCGTGATGACGGCGGCGGCGTTTGCCGCCTACCTTGGCGCCAGCAAACTGCTGCCGATCAGCATGCTCGGCATTCTCGGCTATGTGGAACCGGTCCTGCTGTTCGTGATTTCGCTGCTGTTCCTTGGCGAACCGTTTACCGCCGCCGGACTCGGCACTTACGGGCCGATCTGGCTGGCGGTTCTGCTGACCTGCGGCCACAGTGCGATCGTGCTGCGCCGCCAGCAACGGACGGCGCGGCAAGCGGCGGCCTGAGGCCGGCTCAGGCGCTGCGCACCATCAGCACCGGGACCGGGCTGTTGCGCAGTACCATCTCGGCATCGCTGCCCATCAGCAAGCGGGTCAGACCGCGGCGGCCATGGGTGCCCATGACGATCATGTCGGCCGGCCAGCGTCGCGCCTGCTCGACAATCAGGTCGGCGACGGTCGGTGCCGTACATTCGAACAGCTCGGTTTCGACCTTGATGCCGGCTGCCGTGGCCAGCGCCAGCGCCTGCTCGAGAATGGTCTTGCCGGCCTCGCGCAGCGCGGCGGTGTGACTGGCGGCATTGCCGCCACCAAGGTCGTTCATCGCGATATAGGCGACCATCGGGTCGATAATGTGCACGAGCTTCAGCGTGGCATTCAGGCTCTGGGCGAGGTTGATGGCTTCGCGCAGGCCATGACTGGCTTCCGGACTGCCATCGACGGGCACGAGAATGTGTTGGTACATGGTCGGGCTTTCTGCTGGGTGGCAAAGGGGGGCGCACGGACCGGAGCGGTTCGCGCGGATAACGAACGATTGTACGCCGGCCACCCCGGGCCGGGTACGCATGAACAGGAAAGAAAAGAACGATGGCATCCCCGTCCCTGCTGAACCAGCAACAGATCCAGGCCCTGGCCGTGGACGTCCAGCGCTACCTGCGCGATTCCCTGGAAGTGGAACTCGGCCAGTTCGACGTTCAGTTCCTGCTTGATTTCATCATCGACAAGGCCGGGCGCGAAATCTACAACCAGGCACTGAATGATGCGCAGACGGCGCTGGCCGGCCGGCTGGAATCACTGCAGGCGGCGATCTGGGACCTGGAGAAATAAGCCCGGGCTAGAGATCCACGGTCATCGTCAGCCGGGCGCTGCGCGGTGCACCGACCGACAGATAGGTCTTGCTGCTGCCGGCGCCGCCTGCCCAGTAGCGCTTGTCGCCGGCATTGTCGACGTTCAGCTGCCAGGCGGTGCGCTGGCCGAACAGTCGCCGCTGGTAGCGCGCGCCCAGCCCGAACAGCGTGTAGCCGCCGACCCAGGCCTGGTTGGCGTGATTGACCGGGCGCCTGCCGGTGTAATAGGCCCCGCCATTGACCGACAGACCGGGCAGGGCAGAAACCGTGTAGCGGGCGAACAGGCTGGCGGTCCAGGCCGGGGTGTTCGCCGGCACATTGCCGTCCGGGTGTCCGGTGTGCCGCAACCGGGCCTGCAGCCACTGCGCCGATGCCTGCAGCGACCAGTCGCGCGCCAGCGCGCCCTGCAGCGAGGCTTCCAGCCCGCGATAGTGCTCGCGCCCCTCTTGAACGAATACCCGGCGCGTGTCCAGATAGGCGGCAGGCCGCTCGATGGCGAACAGCGCACTGGAAAACTGCAGCGCCTTTTCGCCGCCGGCCCGCCAGCCGAGTTCGGTCTGCTTGCTGATGCCGGGGGGCATCAGCTGGTAGCGGTTGACCGCCTCGGGGGGCGTACGTGCGCCCTGTTCGAGACCGCTGGCGTGTGATGCGTACAGCGTCATGTCCGGGGTCGGCCTGAACAGGGCGGCAAACAGCGGCGTGCTCAGGCTGGCAGTGTAGCGACTGTCGGCGCGGTGGCTGCGGTAGTCGGTATGGCGCAGGCCAGCAACCAGTTGCCAGCGTGGCGACAGGGTCAGCCGGTCCATTGCATACAGTCCGCGATCGCTGGTGTGGATGGCCGGGTTGCGCCGGATTCCCCGGGCCGGGAGCCATGGCAGTTCACTCGGGTGGTACAGGTTCTGGCGGGTCTGGAAGCTGTCCGCGTCGAAAGCGGCCTGGGTCAGGCGGCTTTGCGCGTAACCGGCGATCAGCTCGTGCCTGAGCGGGCCGGTCTGCAACTGGCCGACCAGTTGCGTGCGCAGCAGGCGGCTGTGCCACTCTCCGCGCTGGCGCTGGCCGCTCAGTCTGCCGTCGCCACTGTGGATGTCGTAGCCGTCAAGCTGGGTGGCGGCGCGCCGGCGCGAGGCTTCGGTGCCGCCGGTTTCCAGGGTCAGCATCCAGTTGTCGCTGAGGCTGTAGTCGGCGCGCAGCAACAGGTTGTCCGCCTGGCCGTCGAATACGGCCCAGCGCGGTGCCAGGCGCTGCTTCGGGTCGGGCAGGGCCGGCAGGGCGATGCGGCCGTTGCGGGCTTTCGGCACGATCAGACTGGTCTGTTCGGTGATCTTCTTGCGGTAGTGTTCGATGTCGGCCTTCAGGTTCAGGCGCTCGCTGGCCTTCCAGTCCAGTGCCAGGCTGGCCAGCTCGCGCCGCCCGTCGACGCCGTTGATGGCGGAACGCAGCGTGCCGCCGACCGCATTGATGCGCACCCCGTACTGCTGCCGTTCGCCGAAGCGGCGGCCCAGATCGGCCGACAGCAGTGTGCCGCCGTTGTCGTCCAGCGTCAGCCCGGCACGGCTGACCGGCGTGAAGCCGGCGCGCTTGCTCACCAGGTTGACGATGCCGGCCGGGGTGGTGAAGCCGTAGTACAGCGCCGACACGCCCTTCAGGACCTCGACCCGCTCCTTGTTTTCCAGCGGGGTGCCGACCAGGTTGATCAGCGGCAGCGAACCATTCAGCCGATAGTTGCTGCGGTTTTCCAGCGTGATGCCGCGAATGGCAAGGTGATCGAAGGTATCGCCGGCCAGCTGCTGGCGGGTGACACCGGCGGTATTGCGCAGCGCGTCATGAATGCCGGTGGCGGCCTGCGCGTCGAGGACCTCGCGCGTGACCACGTTGACGGTGGCCGGTACCTCCAGGATGGAGGCGCCGCGGAAGGTGCCGACTTCGACCGTGTCGGCGAGAAAGCCGCGCTGGCGTTCGTCGCTGACGGTGACGTGTTCCAGCGTAGCGGCTGGGTCGTCGGCCATGGCGGTGGCCGGGAAGGCCAGGCTCAGCGCCAGCAGCAGCGGTGACAGCGGGACCGGGTGGGGCCGGGCAAGTACGTTCATGCTTTCCCTGCAGATCTCATTTCGTAATGAGAATCATTTCATTTTTTCTGCGGGAAATCGTTAGGAATACGGAGAAAATGGATTAGGAAAAAGATGAAACCGGACTTCCAGTGTGCCATGACAGCTCGGGTACAATGGCCGGTTTACATTGCCCCGAAAGGAATCATGTCATGCCGTCGTTCGATATCGTGTCGGAAGTGAACCTGGTCGAGGTCAAGAATGCGCTGGATCAGACCAACAAGGAAGTCGGCACCCGCTACGATTTCAAGGGCTCGGACGCCCGGGTGGAACTGGCCGACAAGGTGCTGACCGTGTATGCGGACAGCGATTTCCAGCTCGACCAGGTCAAGGACATTCTGATCACCAAGCTGGCCAAGCGCGACGTCGATGTCCGCTGTCTTGATTACGGCAAGCTGGACAAGGTCAGTGGCAACAAGGTCAAGCAGACCGTGACCGTCAAGGTCGGGGTGGAGACCGAGCTGGCCAAGCGGCTGGTCAAGCTGATCAAGGATGCCAAGCTGAAGGTGCAGGCGTCGATCCAGGGCGATACCGTGCGTGTGTCCGGCGCCAAGCGCGATCTGCTGCAGGAAACCATTGCCCTGGTGCGCAAGGAAGTGACCGACGTGCCGCTGCAGTTCAACAACTTCCGCGACTGAGTCCGGGCAGAGGTAATCAGCGGTCGGGGTCGGCCGGCACGAACACCGGAATGTCGGGCCGGGTCGGATGTGCCAGCACGTGCACCGGCTGGTCGAACACATCGGCAATCCGTGCCGCCGTCAGCGCCAGGGCCGGTGTGTCGTCTGCGACCAGCCGGCCGCGGGCGAACAGGGCGATGCGGTCGGCGTGGCGCGCAGCCAGGTTCAGATCGTGCAGCACGGCGATCACCCCGATGCCATCCTGGTGAGCCAGCGTGCGGCAGGCCCGCAGCAGTGTTTCCTGATGGGCGAGGTCGAGCGCTGCCGCCGGTTCGTCCAGCAGCAGATAGCGTTCTCCCTTGCCGGCCAGCACCTGAACGAAGACCCGGGCCAGTTGCACCCGTGCCTGTTCGCCGCCGGACAGGGCGTCATAGTCGCGGTCGATCAGCGACAGGCTGTCGCTGAGTGCCAGTGCGCGCTGCAGGGCAGGCAGGGCAGGGTTCCAGTCCTGATCATGCGGAAACAGGCCGACGGCAATCACGTCGCGCGCACGCAGTCCCGGCGCAGACTCCAGCCGCTGCGGCAGCAGTGCGCGCTGGCGCGCCAGCTGCCGGGGAGATTGCCGACGCAGCGGCTGGCCGCCGAGCGTGACCTGCCCGCTGCCGGGGAGGGTTTCGCCAGCCAGCAGTGCCAGCAGCGTCGACTTGCCGGCGCCATTCGCACCGAGCACGGCAATCAGCTCGCCGGGGGCGACGGTCAGTGACACCTGTGCCAGCCGTTGCTGTGCGCCGTGTCCGAGGCCAAGCTGCTCGGCCGCCAGGCTCATGCCGACTGCCGGCCGCGCAGCAGCCACAGGAAGAATGGCGCACCGGCCAGACTGGTGATGGCGCCGACCGGCAATTCGTTCGGCGGCATCACCTGGCGCGCGACCAGATCGGCCAGGGCCAGGGCGAATGCGCCGCCCAGCGCCGTCAGCGGGATCAGTGTGCGGTAGTGACCGCCGGACAGGCGGCGGAGAATGTGCGGAACGATCAGCCCGACAAAGCTGATGGTGCCGACTGCCGCCACGGTGATGCCGACGGCGGCGGCGGTCAGAATGGTCAGCTTGCGGCGTTCGCGGGCGGCGTCGAAACCGGTGTGGAAAGCGACCCGTTCGCCCAGCAGCAGGGTGTTCAGCAGCGGCCAGCAGCGCCAGATCCAGAGTGTGATCAGGGCGGCAATGGCCAGCAGGCTCAGCGCCATCGGCCAGTCGGCCAGCGTAAAGCTGCCGAGCAGCCAGAAGGTAATGCCGCGCAGCGTGCGGTCGTCGGCAAAGGTGATGATCAGTGTCAGCGCAGCGCCGGCAAAGCTGTTGACGGCGACGCCGGCCAGCAGCAGGTCGGCGGTGCCGGCGCGCAGCCCGGCAATGCGCTGGGCAACGGTCGAGGCCAGCAGGGCACCGGCAAAGCTGACCAGCGCCACGATCCAGCCGCCGGCGCCGAGCGACAGCGCAAAGGCCGCGCCGAGCGCGGCACCGGACGACACGCCGATCAGTCCCGGCTCGGCCAGCGGATTGCGGAACTGGGCCTGCATGGCGGCGCCGGCAACCGCCAGCACGCAGCCGGCAGCCATGGCTGTCAGCAGGCGCGGGGCACGCAACCGGGTAATGAGTTCGATGGCGAAGGGGTCACCGGCCAGCACGTCGCGCCAGCCGCTGCCGACCCCGAGCAGCAGCGTCACGATGGCGATGCCACCGGTCAGGAGCAGCAGCAGGGCGGCAAGACGGGCCGGGCGGAGCAGCATGGACGGGGTCGGTCTGCCGGTCAGCGCAGGCCGAGCACGTCCTGCATGTCGTACAGGCCGCGCGGCTGCCCGGCCAGCCAGCGGGCGGCGCGAACGGCGCCGTTGGCAAAGGTCAGGCGGCTGGAGGCCTTGTGGGTGATCTCGACCCGTTCGCCGAGGGCGGCGAACAGTACGGTGTGGTCGCCGACCACGTCGCCGCCACGCACGGTGGCAAAGCCGATGGTGTTCGGATCGCGTTCACCGGTCACGCCTTCGCGGCCGTAGACCGCGCAGGTCTTCAGGTCGCGGCCCAGTGCATTGGCCACTACCTCGCCCATGCGCAGCGCGGTGCCGGACGGGGCATCGACCTTGTAGCGATGGTGCGCTTCAAGGATTTCGACATCGAACCCCTCGTTGAGCACGCGGGCGGCGATGTCGAGCAGCTTGAAGCTCAGGTTCACGCCGACCGAGAAGTTCGGCGCGCAGACGATGCCGATCTCGGTGCCGGCCTCGGCAATCGCCGCGCGGGCCGCGTCATCGAAACCGGTGGTGCCGATGATGTGGTTCACGCCATGGCGACGGCAGGCGGCGAGGAACGCCAGCGAGCCTTCCGGGCGGGTGAAGTCGATCAGCGCATCGGCGCCGGCCAGCGCCGCATCGACATCGCTGCCGATTGCCACGCCGGTCTGCTGGCCGATGGCCAGACCGGCGTCCTGGCCGATCAGCGGATTGCCGTCGCGTTCCAGCGCGGCGTGCAGGCGCACGCCGGGCGTGGCCAGCACGGCTTCGATCAGCGAACGACCCATGCGGCCGCCGCAACCGGCGATAACCAGCTTGATGTCACTCATTTTGCCGTGTCCTGCGCGCTGTCGGCCGCCGGCGCCGTGGCCGGCGCTGCACCATCGGCGGCGGCCGGGATTGCGACTGCATCGATGACCTGCGGACGGCGCGGCGGGAAGCCGTCGCCTTCCCAGCGGGCGAGCAGGTCGTTCTCGAAGATGACGCTGAAGCGTTTGGCATCTTCAAGCTTGCCGGCACGGCGCAGCTGGAACTGATAGTCCCAGCGATTGGCGTGGAACATGTCGGCCAGCATCGGCGTGCCGAGGACGAAGCGGACCTGCGAACGGGTCATGCCGACCCGAAGCTTGTCGATTTCATCTTGCGTTACAACATTCCCTTGCTGAATATCAATGGTGTGCGGCTGCAGGAAGCCGGGAAGACTCTGCAGACTGCAAGCAGAGAGGAGCAGAACGGAAGCGAGAGGCGCGAGCTTAGTCTTGAACATGTCCGGGGCTGAGTTGGGCAAGGCGCGAAAAGGCTATATCATAGCTGAAAAGCGAAGAGGTACCACGTCTACACAATGAATCAGGCAGAATCATGAATCAGGCAGAACAACTGAAGAGCATCGGCCTGAAGGCCACCGGACCGCGACTCAAGATCCTCAATCTGTTCGAGTCCAGTACCCAGGGGCATTTGTCCGCCGAGGATGTCTACCGCAAATTGCTGGCCGAGCATATCGATGTCGGGCTGGCGACGGTCTACCGCGTGCTCACCCAGTTCGAGCAGGCGGGCATCCTGATGCGTCACCATTTCGAATCCGGCCGTGCCGTTTACGAGCTGAACCACGGTCATCACCACGATCATCTGGTCTGTCTCGACTGTGGCCGCGTGGTCGAATTCTTTGAACCGGAACTGGAAACCCTGCAGGACCGCATCGCCGAACGCCATGGCTTCGCCATCGAGGACCATGCGCTGTACCTGTACGCGAAGTGCCAGAAAGTTAACTGCGAACACCGCAATCTCGAAACCGAACCATGATCGCATGGCTGCGGCCCGGCGACCCGTTTCCTCCGCTCGATACCGCCATGGCGGACCCGAACGGATTGCTGGCCGCCGGGCTGGAGCTGCATCCGGCCCGTTTGCTCGACGCCTACCGCCAGGGCATCTTCCCGTGGTTTTCCGACGGCGAGCCGGTGCTGTGGTGGAGTCCGGCACCGCGCATGGTGCTGTTCACCGATGAGCTGCGGGTGACGCGCTCGCTGGCAAAGACACTGGCCCATCGTCGCTATTCGATTACCGTCGACACCGATTTCCCCCGCGTGATGCGCGAGTGCGCCGCGCCCACGCCGGCCCGCCCCAGCTCCTGGATCACCGACGACATCATTACTGCCTATACCGAATTGCACCGCATGGGCCATGCGCACTCGGTCGAGACCCGCATCGATGGCGAACTGGTTGGCGGTCTGTACGGGATCATGCTCGGACGCATGTTCTTCGGCGAATCGATGTTTTCGCGCGCCAGCGACGGGTCCAAGCTGGCCCTTGTCCATCTGGTTCGCCGTCTGGCAGCGGCCGGCGTGCCGATGATCGACTGCCAGATGAAGACCGCACACCTGGCGAGCCTGGGCGGGCGGGAAATTTCCCGCGACGCGTTCGTGGCCCGATTGAAACCGGCAGTCGACGCGCCCGCGCCGGCCGGACTGTGGAACTGGCGGCACGACAATGAGCCATCGCGATAACGACAGGATCTTCACCGTCCATTTTTATGCGACGGCACCCTATCCGTGCAGCTACCTGGACGATCGTCAGGCGCGGTCGCAGGTCGCCATCCCGTCCGAGGCGATCGATACCCGGGTGTACAGCCAGCTGGTCAAGATCGGCTTTCGCCGCAGCGGGCTGTTTACCTACCGGCCGTATTGCGACCACTGTGCGGCCTGCGTGTCGGTGCGCATCCCGGTCAGCGAGTTCGCGTCGGACCGCAGCCAGCGCCGCGCCGCCCGCCGGCACGGTGGCCTGAGTGCGCGGCTGCTGCCGCTGGGCTACGACGAGGAACACTACCAGCTGTATCAGCGCTACCAGAGCAGCCGGCATGCCGGCGGCAGCATGGCCGGGGACGACCGCAGCCAGTACACCGAATTCATTCTGAAAAGCGGCGTCGACAGCTGGCTGGCCGAATTTCGCGACAATGGCGTGCTGAAGATGGTCAGCCTGATCGACCGGCTGGACGACGGCCTGTCAGCGGTCTACACCTTCTTCGACCCGGATGACGAGAAGGCCAGCTACGGTGTCTACAACGTGCTGTGGCAGATCGGCCTGTCGGTCCGGCTGCAGCTGCCGTACCTGTACCTGGGCTACTGGGTCCGCGAGTGCCGCAAGATGGCGTACAAGACCCGCTACCAGCCGCTGGAGCGTCTGGTGGACGGGCAGTGGCGCCGCGTGGCGGCCGATGCCGGGCCGGACTGAGCCGGCGCCGGTCACCACGGCAGGGGGCGTTACAGCGGGACGACGCGGTCGGCACCGCCGCCGGACAGCACGCGCACGCGCATGCCGCTGCTGATCGGCGTATCGGCCTGCTGGACGATCGAGATCGTGCGGCCGGTATCCAGCTGCACGGTAATCTCGTAGGCGGCCTGGCCCCCCATGTTCTTCTGCGCGGCATTGGTGGCCGCGCCGCCGAGCAGTGCCCCGACAATGGCGCCGGCGGCCGCGCCGGTACCCTTGCCGACATTGCTGCCGGCCAGCCCGCCAAGGGCTGCACCACCCAGCGTGTACAGCGGATTGTTGTCGCCCTGGATACGGGCATTCTGCACCGAGACCACGGTGCCAAGCTCGACGGTCTGCACGCGCTGCGCCTGGCTGGTGGTATACAGCGACGCCGAGTTGCTGGCGCAGCCGGCCAGGGTCAGGGCGGCCACGGTCGCGACCAGTGCGGGTTTGACAAAGGTATTGAGCATCTTTGGACCTCGTGTGGACTTCATTCGCTAGTGTTTGATTTGAACATTAGCCAATCATTAAATAGCTGACCGGCTGTCGCCAGCCGGCGCCCGGGGGTCAGACCAGCCGGGAGTGGTTGCCGGATGGCTGCGATGCCGGCGCGGCGGGAGGGGCGTCCGACGGTGTGGAGGCTGGCTGGGGCGCTCCGGCATCCGCTGCCGGCGTTTCGCCGGTCGTCGCTGGTGCGCCGGCGTCGCTCGCTGCCACCTCCACGTCGCCGGTTTGCCCGGCATTGAAATCGGGGATGTCCATGCTTTCCATGCGCGGTGCCGCCTCTTCCGCTTCGGGTTCGGCCGCCTGCGACACCACGCGCTGGAACACGCGCCGGGTCGGATTCTGGTCGAAGTAATAGCGGCAGGCGTCGGCCGTATCGCCGACCAGACTCTGGCCCTTGTAGATCAGGCCGCTGTACAGCTGAAGCAGCGAGGCGCCGGCCTGGAGCTTCTCCCAGCCCTGGTCGCCACGCAGGATGCCGCCGACGCCGATGATCGGCAGCCGGCTGGCCAGGGCGGTCGCCAGTTCGGTGATGACCTCGGTGGACTTGCCGACCAGCGGCGCGCCGGACAGCCCGCCGGTCTCGGCGGCTCCGGGCAGGTGCAGTACGCCATTGCGCGACACGGTGGTATTGGTGGCGATGACGGCATCCATGCGGTGGAAGGCCAGCATGTCGGCAATCTCGCGGATGGCGATGGTGTCCAGATCCGGTGCGATCTTGATCGCCAGCGGCACATAGCGGCCGTGCTGGTCCGCCAGTTCGAGCTGGCGCATGTGCAGCGCGTTCAGCAACTGGTTCAACTGCTCGCCGCCCTGCAGGTCGCGCAGGTTCCTGGTGTTCGGCGATGAAATGTTGACCGCGACATAGCTGGCGTGCGGATAGACCTTGTTCAGGCAGATCAGGTAGTCGTCGATGGCACGGTCGTTCGGCGTGCTGGCATTCTTGCCGATATTGATGCCGAGAATGCCGCGGTAGCGGACGCGGCGCACGTTCTCGACCAGATTGTCGACGCCGAGGTTGTTGAAACCCATGCGGTTGATGATGGCTTCGGCTTCGGTCAGCCGGAACATGCGCGGGCGCGGGTTGCCCGGCTGCGGCAGCGGCGTGACCGTGCCGACCTCGATAAAGCCGAAGCCCATGCCGGCCAGTGCATCGATGTATTCGCCGTTCTTGTCCAGGCCCGCGGCCAGGCCGACCGGATTCGGGAACTTCATGCCCATGACGTCGACCGGGCAGTCCGCGACCGGCCGGTTCAGGAAGCCATCGAGACCCCAGTTGTTCAGCGTGCGCAGGCTGTTCAGCGCCAGATGGTGGGCTTTTTCGGCATCGAGCCGGAACAGCAGTGGGCGGACGAGCTGGTACATGGGCTTACCTGAATGGAGGTGAAAGTGGCACAAAGTATACTGCAGGCCTTGCGCCCGCGGCGCACGGCCGGGGGCTCAGGCCAGCCGGCAGGCGTCGTCGAACGCCAGCCGGGGCGAGCGGGCATGCAGCTTGCCGGCCTCGCCGAAGCCGAGATTGACCAGAAAATTCGACTTCCAGCGGCCGTCGGGAAAGAACTCGGCATCCAGCGCCGCATTGTCGAAACCGGACATCGGACCGCAATCCAGCCCGAGCGCCCGCGCGGCCAGGATCAGGTAGCCGCCCTGCAGCGTGCCATTGCGGAATGCCGTGACATCGGTCAGCGGCTGGTTGCCGGCAAACCAGCTGCGGGCGTCGGCGTGCGGATACAGCCGCGGCAGCAGCTCGGTGAACTGGCTGTCATGGGCGACGATGGCCGTGACCGGCGCGGCCATGGTCTTGTCGACATTGCCGGCGGCCAGGCACGGTTTCAGCCGCGCCTTGCCTTCCGTGGACCGGACGAATACGAAGCGGGCCGGTGAGCAGTTGGCGCTGGTCGGCGCATAGCGCAGCATCTCGTACAGCGAGCGCAGTACCGCGTCCGGCACCGGGCGGGGCTGCCAGTGGCTGTGCGTGCGGGCATCGACAAACAGTTGCTTCAGCGCGGTATCGGAAATCGGCGTCATGGCGGGCGGCCTTTCTGGCGGTGCGTGCGGTTACAGGGGATACGGATGCAGCCCGGTCAGCCGGGCCGACAACCGTTCCAGCGCGTCGCGGTCGATGTCGTCAAAGTGACCGATGTCGATCGCATCGACATCCAGCACCCCGGCGACCTGGCCGTCACGGTCGAAAACGGGTACCACGATCTCGGACCGGCTCAGGCTGGAGCAGGCGATATGGCCGGGAAAGGCGTCGACGTCGTCGACCACCAGAGTGCACTTGTCCCGCCACGCCGTGCCGCAGACGCCGCGGCCGAATGGAATGCGGGTGCAGGCAACCGGCCCCTGGAACGGCCCGAGCACCAGTTGCTGTCCGTCGACGCGGTAAAAGCCGACCCAGTGCCAGCCAAAAGCCTGGTGCAGGGCAGCGGCCAGATTGGCCTGGCGCGCGACGGCATCGCTTTCCTCTGCCAGGGCTTCCAGTTGCGGGAGCAGCTCGGCATAGCGGCCGCGCTTGTCGGTGGCAGTCAATATCAGGGTCTCGGTCATGATCCGGTGTCGGGATGTTGATCGGCTGATGATGACGCCGTCACCGCATTTCCGCCAGATGCAAATAAAAAACGCCCACGACGGGGCGGGCGGTGCTGACGGGGCGCGGAGGGAATGACGCGCCCCAGGGCGAAACCATCAATCCCAGTGACGGTCGTGCTTGTGTTTGTGCTTGTAGTGGCCGCGATGGTAGCCCCGGTCCGAACGGCGGTAATCGACCCGGCGTTCTTCCGGTGCGGTCACGGCCGCACCCAGGCCGCCACCGGCGGCACCACCGATGATGGCACCATTGCGGCCGCCCAGGTGCTGGCCGACGGCAGCGCCCAGGCCGCCGCCCAGTGCACCGCCAAGGGCGGCGTCCCATTCTGCGCCGCCGGCCATGGCCGGTGCCGCGATGCCGCCGGCAAGGAGAAGGGTCAGCAGAAAACGTGTGGCCGTTCGGGTCATGGTGGGTGCCTCTCTGGATGGGTATTCAATGTTGTGGATCCATTATCGGAGACAGGTGTTGCCACGCTGTTGGCATCCGTGAACCAGATGTAAATGACTGTTCAAGCAGCACAGGTACCACTCAGCCGTGGCGGGCGGTGAGGCCGTACATCAGCGGCAGCGTCGGCAGGTGGGCTGGCGGCGCCATGCGCCGGCCTTCGAGCTCGCGCATGTCATCGAAGCCGCGCCAGCCATTCGAATACGGATACTCGCTCAGTCGTTCGATGCGCAGCCCGGCCGCGATCAGCGCGCTGACTACCTCGGCGATGCCCCAGCTGAATTCATGGCTCGGGTGCGGATTGTTGAACTGCACGATACCCGGCTGATAGTCGACCGGTGCCAGTCCCTTGCCCGAGTCGGCGACATAATCACCGACGCCATCCTCCTCGGTAACCGGTCCGGCATGGAAATAGTCGTAATGAGGTGTCCAGTGCGGGTCGAACACCATCGCGTACGGGTGAAATTCGACCAGGGTGAAGTGACCGCCGGGTTTGAGCACGCCGGCAATGCCGCGCGCCCAGGTCCCGAGATCGGACAGCCAGCACAGCGCACCATAGGACGCGAACACCCGGTCGAAGCGGCGGCCGTCATGGATCGCGGCATCGAACCAGTCGAACAGGTCGGCGCGCTCGAAGCGGGCCGGGATGCCGCTGTCGCGTGCCAACTGGCTGGCGAAGTCGATCGCCTCGTCGGCAATATCGACACCGGTCACGCGGGCGCCGAGCCGGGCGAGGCTGAGACTGTCCTGTCCGGCATTGCATTGCAGGTGCAGCAGCTCCAGTCCGGCGATATCGCCGAGCAGTTCACATTCTTCGGGGAACAGCGTCGAGCCGCCAGCGCGGAAGAAGGCGGCCTGGTCGCCCTTGTGGCTGTTGTGGGCCACTGTGGCGGCGTTCCACGACAGCCGGTTCGCCTCGTGCAGGTCTTTGTGCATCAGGGTGCTCCGGGATTTGCCCCGAAGGGGCCGGGGCCGCATGCTACCTCGTCATCACGGCTGACGACAGTGGCGGGCCTCCCGGCCGATCCGCTCTCTGCATGGCATCGTATCCCTCTATCGATCTGCGCCAGTTGAAGGCCTTGCCACCTGCTGAATGTGACTGCGGCCGGACGTGGGTAGCGTCCGGCCGCAGAAAATCATGAATCAGTCGTGACGCCAGCCGTCGCCGCGACCCCGGTCCCAACCCCGATCATGCCGGTCCCAGCCGCGGTCATGACGGTCCCATCCCCGGTCGCGCCGGTCCCAGCGGTCATGGTCGTAGCGCCAGTCTCCGCGTGGCGGCCCAGGGCGATAGACCGGCCGGTTCCAGCCGTTATGCCAGCCGTTGTCGTAACGTGGCGGCGGGCGGCGATAGTCATCATCGCGATAGCCGATATAGCGGACATCTTCACGCGGGGTGGCCACCGCCGCGCCGAGCGCGCCACCGAGCGCACCGCCGATAATGGCCCCGTCGCTGCCGCCGGCCTGGCCACCGATGGCCGCGCCAAGACCACCGCCGAGTGCGCCGCCCAGTGCGCTGTTGAATTGCCCGTCGGCGAACGCCGGGGCGGTCGCGCCCATCAGCAGGGCGACGACGGAAAGCGATCGTAAGATCCGTGACATGATGCTGGCCTCTTGCAGCAGGGGGTGACACGGTCATTATTGATGCCAGCTATTGCTGATCTATTGTGCCGGGATACCCAGTTGTAATTGTCTGTATCGGGCAATGAAAAACGGACACGCGAGGTGTCCGTTTCCGGCTTGCGGGACTGTGCGAATCAGCCCTGCACGCGCTTGTCGCGCTCAATCAGCGCATAGGCCGAGTGATTGTGGATCGACTCGAAATTCTCGCTTTCCACTACATAGGCATCGATGCGCGGATCACTGTGGACCGCGGCGGCGACATCGCGCACCAGATCCTCGACGAACTTCGGGTTGTCGTAAGCGCGCTCGGTCACGTACTTCTCGTCCGGGCGCTTCAGCAGGCCGTACAGTTCGCACGACGCCTGGCTTTCGGCGATCGCGACCAGCTCCTCGATCCACACATGGGCATTGGTGGTGGCGGTGATGGTGATGTGCGAACGCTGGTTGTGTGCGCCGCGCTCGGAGATTTTTTTCGAACACGGGCACAGGCTGGTGACCGGCACCAGCGCCTTCATGGTGAACGAATACTTGCCGCCGCGCAGTTCGCCGACATAGGTGATGTCGTAATCGAGCAGACTCTTTACCCCGGAAACCGGCGCGGTCTTGTCGATGAAGTACGGGAAACTCATTTCCAGATAACCGGATTCGGCTTCGAGCCGTTCGCACATGTCGCGGACGATGGACTCGAAATTCTCCACCGAGATCTCGCGCTCATGCACATTGAGGATCTCGACGAAACGTGACATGTGCGTGCCCTTGAAATTGTGCGGCAGATGCACGTACATGTTGAACACGCCAATGGTGTGCTGGACCCCGCCCGCCCGGTCGGCGACGCGAACCGGATGGCGGATCGACTTGATGCCGACCTTGTTGATGGCGATATTGCGGGTATCGGGCGTGCTTTGCACGTCGGGAATGGCGGCAGAGGTCATCGGAAAATTCTGAATCCTGATGCAGATCAAGTTCGGAATTATATCGGCCGCCAATACCCGAGTAAAGAAGTCGGACATCGCGCGTCACGGCCGTCCAGGCCGTGACGCCGGGAAGCGCTTACAGGGCGAACCGGGCGCGAATCGACCGTTCAATGCCGGCAGCATCGAGCCCGCATTCGGCCAGCAGCAGTGCCGGATCGCCATGCTCGACGAAATGGTCGGGCAGGCCGAGCTGCAGCACGGGCCGGTCGATGCCGGCTTCGGCCAGCGCTTCGAGCACGGCGCTGCCGGCGCCACCCATGATCTCGTTCTCCTCGATGGTGACCAGCCAGTCGTGGCTGTCCGCCAGCGAACGCAGCAATTCGCGGTCAAGCGGCTTGACGAAGCGCATGTCGGCCACGGTGGCGTCCAGTGCTTCGGCCGCGGCCAGCGCTGGCTGTACCATGCTGCCGAAGGCACAGATCGCGATCCGCTTGCCCTGACGCCGTACCACGCCACGGCCGAGCGGCAGCGGATGCATGTCGGCCTCGATGGCAGCGTTGGGACCACTGCCGCGCGGATAGCGCACGGCACTGGGGCCATCGTGCAGGAAGGCGGTATACAGCATCTGCCGGCATTCGTTCTCGTCCGACGGTGCCAGCACGATCAGGTTCGGGATGCAGCGCAGATAGGACAGGTCGAAAGCGCCGGCGTGGGTCGGGCCGTCGGCGCCGACCAGGCCGGCACGGTCGATGGCGAACATGACCGGCAGGTTCTGGATTGCCACATCGTGAATCAGTTGGTCATAGGCGCGCTGCAGGAAGGTCGAATAGATGGCGACCACCGGCTTGCGCCCTTCACAGGCCAGCCCGGCGGCAAAAGTCACCGCGTGCTGTTCGGCAATGCCGACGTCGAAATAGCGTGTCGGGTGCTCCTTTTCGAAGCGGACCATGCCCGAACCTTCGCGCATTGCCGGCGTGATGCCGATCAGCCGCTCGTCGAGCGTGGCCATGTCGCACAGCCAGTCGCCGAACACCTGGGTATAGGTCGGCTTGCCGCCGCCGGTCTTGCCGGCCGGCAACCCGTCCTGCGGACTGAACCTGGAAACGCCGTGGTAGGCGATCGGGTCGTTCTCGGCCAGCTTGTAGCCGTGGCCCTTGCGGGTGACCACGTGCAGGAACTGCGGTCCCTTGAGCTTTTTCACGTTCGACAGCGTGTCGATCAGCGTCGGCAGGTCGTGACCGTCGATCGGCCCCAGATAGTTGAAGCCGAATTCCTCGAACAGCGTGCCCGGCGTAATCAGGCTTTTCAGCTGCTCTTCCGCCTTGTGCGCCAGCTTCTGCAGCGGCGGGGCGATGCCGAGCACCTTGTTCGAGCCTTCCTTCATCGTCGCGTAGAAGCGGCCGCTCATCAGCTTGGTCAGATAATGGTTCAGCGCGCCGACATTCGGCGAAATCGACATGTCGTTGTCGTTGAGGATCACCAGCAGGTCGGTATCCATCGCCCCGGCATTGTTCAGTGCCTCGAACGCCTGACCTGCCGTCATTGCACCATCGCCGATCACGGCAACCACGCGCCGGCCGGAACCGGTCAGTTTGGCCGCGGCGGCCATGCCGAGCGCCGCACCGATCGAGGTCGAGGAATGGCCGACGCCAAAGGTGTCGTATTCGGATTCTTCGCGCTTGGGGAAACCGGCCAGACCGCCTTTCTGGCGCATGGTGCCCATGCGCTCACGGCGACCGGTCAGGATCTTGTGCGGATAAGTTTGATGGCCGACATCCCAGACCAGACGGTCTTCCGGCGTGTTGTACAGGTAGTGCAGGGCGATGGTCAGTTCGATCGAGCCCAGATTGGACGCGAAATGCCCCCCGGTCCGGCTGACCGATTCGACCAGGAAGTCGCGAAGTTCTTCGGCAAGCTGGGGCAGCTGCTTGCGATCGAGCCGTCTGAGATCGGCCGGGGTCTGAATGGTGTCGAGCAGCGCAGTCATGTTGCTATCGGTATGAAGGCCGACGGCAAGGCCGCCGGCTCGGGTTGGCAGACGAGTCAGAACGAACGCACGACAATATAGTCGGCCAGTTCGCCCAGGCGCCGCGCGCGATCGCCGAACGGGGCGAGGGCGGCGAGGGCGTCGGCGTGCAGCGCACGCGCATAGGCTTTCGCTTCGCCCAGTCCCATCAGGCTGACATAGGTCGGTTTGTCATGGGCGGCATCCTTGCCGGCGGTCTTGCCGAGTGTCGCCGCATCGCCCTCGCAGTCGAGAACGTCATCGATGACCTGGAAGGCGAGACCGATGCGCTTGGCGTAGGCGTCCAGTGTATCGAGCATGGCGCGGTCGGCCTGTCCGGCATGGGCGCCGAGCAGCACGGCGGCCCGGATCAGCGCGCCGGTCTTCAGGCAGTGCATGTACTCGAGTTCGGTCTGCTCCAGCGGCTGGCCGACCGATGCCAGGTCAATGGCCTGGCCGCCGCACATGCCGGCCGCGCCGCTGGCGCGGGCGAGGCATTGCAGCATCTGCAACTGGCGGCCGGCCGGGACATCGTCCAGCGGGGCCGACAGCGCATCGAAAGCCAGCGTCTGCAGCGCGTCGCCGGCCAGCAGCGCTGTGGCTTCGCCATGAGCGACATGACAGGTCGGCTTGCCGCGACGCAGCACATCGTCATCCATGCACGGCAGGTCGTCGTGCACGAGGGAATAGGCGTGGACCAGTTCGACCGCGCAGGCGGCCGCATCGAGGGCCGGCCATGGCGCCTTTGCCAGCTCGCCGGCGGCGAATACCAGCAGCGGACGCACACGCTTGCCACCGCCGAGCACGGCGTAACGCATCGCGGCCGACAGATCGCGGGCGCTATGGTCGAGACCGGGCAGACGGGCGTCCAGCGCCGTTTCCGTGCGCTGCTGCATGGCCTGCATCCAGCCAGCCAGTCCGGTATCAGTCATTGCCGGGCTCCAGCGGGCGCAGCACGCCGTTTTCCAGCACTTTCAGTTGCTGCTCGGCGTCGGTCAGCCGGCTCTGGCAGAACGACAGCAGCTCGCTGCCCTGCTTGTATGCGGACAGCGCGCCGTCCAGCGGCAGCTCACCGCTTTCCAGTTCGCGGATCAGCCCTTCGAGCTGGGCGACGGCTTCTTCGAAACTGGCGGGGGATTTGGCAGTCTTGACCATGATGTCTGCTGTGAACAAAACGACGGAATTGTAACGAGAAACGCCAGGCTGCGGCCAGATAAGCCGCCAATGAATATCGATGGCGCAAAAAAACCGCCGCCGTCCGGTGGTTCCGGTCGGTCGGCGGCAGGCAGCGCCGGTTCAGAACCGGTACTGGTACTGGAGGCCGAACAGGTCGCCGGCCAGCGAGTATTCGCCATCCAGCGTCGACCCGCCCACCTTGTGCCGGCTGGCGCGGTCGCCGACGCTGAACAGGTGCGCATAGGCAAAATCCAGCGTCGAATGGGCATCGAGTCGCCAGCTGGCGCCGAGCGAGGTCCACAGCCGGTCCGAGTCGGGAATGATCGGTGTACGGTCCTCGGCGCGCTTGATCGGCGTGGTCTCGTAGGCGAGACCGCCGCGGAAGGTCCACTGGTCATCATGGCGATAGTCCGTGCCGAGCGAGAAATACCACGAGTCACCCCAGTTCTGCGGCAGGCTGATCGGCAGACCGTTGCTGTCGGGGTGGATGTCGATCGACTGCAGCCGCGACCAGTTGCTCCAGCGGACACTGCCGGTGACCGACCAGCGATCGTCAAGGCGCTGGAGACCGGTCAGTTCGACCGACTCCGGCACCGTCACGTCGGCGTGGACGCCGTAACCGAGCTTGCCGACATGGGCATCGCCGGTTTCATGGTGATCGATTTTCGAGCGGTACGACAGGCCGATGCGGGTATTCGCGCCCGGCGTCAGCATCACGCCGGCATTGTAGCCATAGTCCCAGCCATCGGCGTCGACCTGGGTATCGACCACATTCATCGCCCGGGCGCTGAACTTGGCCCGCGCATACTGGGCCGATACGCCGGCGCCGACGCTGAGCCAGTCATTGACCCGATAGGCGAGCGACGGATTGATGTCGATGGTGACAATGGAGCTCTTGTAACCGTGATCGGCACCGGCCCAGCGACTGCCATAGTCGGTCTTCAGTCCGTACGGGGCGGTGATGGCCAGACCGAGGCGCAGGCGATCGGTCGGCGAGGCAACCAGATAGGCATTGGGAATGCCGGCCCAGCCGCTGCCGTTGCCATGGACCGGGCGGCCGTTCTCGGTGCCGTCAAAACTCGGGCGCACATTGACGGCGACCACACCGGCCTGAACCGACGTGCCGCTGTTCAGCGTCATGCCGGCGGGGTTGTAGAACGCGGCCGACAGGTCGTCGCCGACGATGCCGGCACCGGCGTAGGCGCGTCCCAACGCCGTGACGCTCTGCTCCGACAGCTGGAAACCGGCAGCGGAGGCGCCGCCAGCCGCCAGGGCCAGCGCCAGTGCGGACAGGGCGGAAGGGAAGGACGGCTTGTTGATGCTCAAACGCAAAATGAAACTCCACGGGATGAAATGAAAAACGACCTGCCATGGCAGGTCGTTTCAGCATTGTGGAGTTTACACTCTAGACCGGTAGTGGCATTTCACTGAAACGACACTTTCGCCGGTGAAATAACCGGAATGCGACATTTTTTACTGGTTCTTGCGCGTGGACAGCAGCGACAGCACGATGGACGTGGTAATCACCGCAAACACCACCGTCAGCGAAATGACGGTCGGAATCTTGTACACGTGCAGCAGCAGCATCTTCGTGCCGATAAAGGTCAGCACCACCGCCAGCCCGTACTTCAGCAGGTGGAAGCGGTCGGCCACATCCGCCAGCAGGAAATACATCGCCCGCAGGCCGAGGATGGCGAAGATGTTCGACGTCATGACGATGAACGGGTCCAGCGTCACCGCGAAGATGGCCGGGATGCTGTCGACAGCGAACACCACGTCGGACACTTCGATCATGGTCAGCACCAGGAACATTGGCGTTGCCCACAGGATGCCGCCCTTGCGGACAAAGAAGTGCTCGCCATGGAAGTCCTTGGTCATGCGCAGATGGCCGCGCAGCCATTTGACCAGCCGGTTGTTGCCGAGATCATCCCCGGCTTCCTTCTCCGGCATCATCATCTTGATCCCGGTGAAGATCAGGAAGGCGCCGAACAGGTACAGCACCCACTCGAAGCGGGCGACCAGCGCTGCCCCGACCACGATCATGATCGCGCGCATGACCACCGCGCCCAGCACGCCGTACAGCAGGACGCGGCGCTGGTATTCGACCGGTACCTTGAAATAGCCGAAGATCAGCAGGAACACGAAGATATTGTCGACGGCCAGCGATTTCTCGATCAGGTAGCCGGTCAGGAATTCCAGCGCCTTCTGGTCGGCCAGGGCCGAGCGGGCCATCTCGTCCAGCCCGCTGCTGACATCCGACTTGATGTGCCACCACAGCCACAGATTGAACAGCATGGCGATGGAAACCCAGACGGCAGTCCAGCCGAGCGCTTCCTTCACGCCAACTTTGTGATCACCTTTTTTGTTCAGGGCGATGATGTCGATGGCGATCATCGCGATGACGGCGCTGAAGAAGCCGACGTACATCAGGGGGGTGCCAATGGAATGCAGGCCCAAAATGGTCTCCGTGGAAAATCGGGAAGAAATGGAATACTAAGCTGTGCGTTTTAACGTTTGGCGATTAAAAAGGGCTTATCACCATGGAAACCAGATCGATCCTGATCACCGGTTGTTCGAGCGGCATCGGGCTGGCGACGGCCACCCTGCTGCACCGGCAGGGCTGGCGGGTCTTTGCTGCCGCCCGGCGCCAGCAGGACGTGGACACCCTGCTGGCATCGTTTCCGGATGCACTGTGGCTGGATGTCGATGACAGTGATTCAATCCATGCCGCGGTCACTCATATAGAGAAGGAAACCGGCGGCCGGCTGGATGCGCTGTTCAACAATGCCGGCTTCGGCCAGCCGGGGGCGGTGGAAGACGTGCCGCGCGCGGCACTGCGTGCCCAGTTCGAAACCAATCTGTTCGGCGCCTGGGAACTGACGGCCGCCGTGCTGCCCCTGATGCGGCGGCAGGGGCGGGGGCGGATCCTGTTCAACTCGTCGGTGCTCGGCTTTGCCGCCATGCGCTGGCGGGGGGCGTACAACGCCAGCAAGTTCGCCATGGAGGGCCTGGCCGATACGCTGAGGCTGGAACTCGACGGCAGCGGTATCGGGGTCAGCCTGGTCGAACCCGGGCCGATTGTCAGCCGCTTCCGCCCCAATGCCCTGGTGCGCCTGCATGCAAACATCGACATGGAGCACAGTGCACATGCCGCGCGTTACCGGCAGGAGCTGGCCCGCCTCGGCAAGCCGGACGCCAGCAGCCGGATGACGCTGCCGGCCGAGGCGGTGGCGGCCGTCGTGGCGCGTTCGCTGGAGTCCCGACGGCCCAGGGCGCGCTACCGGGTCACGTTTCCGACCCATCTGTTCTGGTTCTTGTGGCATCTGCTGCCGCAGCGATGGCTTGATCGCGTGCTGATCGCTGCCGCATAGTGCATTTGAAAACAGTCAGATAGCGAATTCGTGCCAGAAAAGTCGCTGCGGTCGCTTGACGGGGTCGGGGAGTGAACGTATAGTTCGCTTCCTCGCTGCACGACGCAGCGCCGAACGAAGCAGCAAGTAGCTGATTCAGTTCGGAAAAAGCTCTTTAACAAAACAGACAACCGATAAGTGTAGGCGCTTGCTGAAAAGCAAGGCTTACACAGTCAAGGAAGAACTTTCAGAAGTTCTTTTGAGAATTGCGTCAGCCAGTTTTGCAAAGATTGAACTGAAGAGTTTGATCCTGGCTCAGATTGAACGCTGGCGGCATGCTTTACACATGCAAGTCGAACGGTAACAGGGGAGCTTGCTCCCGCTGACGAGTGGCGAACGGGTGAGTAATGCAT